>JAZRIE010000094.1:0-9832 GCA_045645105.1 Eubacteriales bacterium
TGAGATTGAAGACCTCGAAAGAAAGCTCGCGTGCGCCTGCCTGGATTCTGGAAAGATCCAGAAGATCGTTTACCAGCTCGGAAAGTCGCGTGGTTTCGTCAATGATCACCTGCATATTTTCAGGAGTATTCTCTCCCGGAAGATCACGCATGACCTCGCCGTAGCCCTTGATCATGGTCAGCGGCGTTCGCAGATCGTGCGAGATATTTGCGATCAGCTCCTTTTGCAGAGTGTCCAATTTTGACAGCTCGTGTGCGGCGTAGTTGAGCGTATCGGCAAGCTCGCGCGTTTCGAGATAGCCCTCGCCCGCAAACACGGTATCGTAATTCCCTTTTGCAAGCATTTTTGCCGACTCGTTCATGCGGACAAGCGGCGAGGTGATCCTGCGGTAAAGCAAAAACACCATGATGCCCGCCGCCACGACAATGATCGCGGCGATCCACGCGTATTGCGTGACCAACGTGCGCACGGTGGAGTCGAGAGGCTGAACGCTGGTGTCAAGCAGGATCATATACCGCTCGCCCGCCTCGTTCTGCAACAGCTCAACGTAGACCATACGGATATTTTTGGTGGGGATCTTCTGGCTTTTTCCCTCCTCGTTCTGAAACGGAAGATGATCGAGGATTGAGTCCTCGTCCACCTCGTAGCCGCCAAAGGTAATGCGTGAAAAGCAGGAGCCTCCGTTCTCGTCGGCTTTTTGATAAAAATAGCGCAACCGCTCGGCTGAAAGCGACATGATCAAATTGCTTCCCGTGGCGTCCACGTTGATCAGCTGCGTGGCACCCTGATCGGTGATGCGAAAGATCATGATACAGAGCGAATGTTCGATCGCCTCGCCGTATGCCTCGGTGGCAAGCTCCTCCGTGCCAATGCTTTGGAGCAGTTGACCTGCGGTCTCCTGCATTTCGTCCTTTTTGATCATTCTGAAAAAGCTGTCCAGCAAAAAGACCTGAAAAAACCACGTCACGACCAAAACGATGGCAACGAAAAAGGACATATAAAGAGCCAGCTTCCAGCGGATACTGCTCCCTTTTTTATTCAGACCGCGAAACGCTTCCTTCAGCCTCATACCGCTTCAAACCGATAGCCGACGCCGCGAAGCGTAACGATAAGGCTGCTGTATCTGCCAAGGCTCTTACGCAGAAGCTTTACATGTGTGTCAAGTGTTCTCGCGTCGCCGAAAAAGTCATAGCCCCAGACCTCGCAAAGAAGCTTTTCACGCGAAAGAGCAATATTTCGGTTATTCAGAAAATAGAAGAACAGATCGTATTCCTTGGGAGACATATCCACGCGCTCGCCGTCGATAAAGACAAGCCTTGCCGTAATGTCGGCACGCAGTCCGCCACCGTCAAGCTCCACGATAACGTTCGGGCGCGTATTTTGCCCCGGTGCCGTAACGGGACGGTTGACACGCTTCATGATCGCGTCAACGCGAAGCATCAGCTCCTTGGGAGAAAAGGGCTTTGTGACGTAATCGTCGATGCCCACCTCAAAGCCGTTGATGCGGTCGTATTCCTCACCGCGCGCCGAAAGCATGATGATCGGTGCCACCGTCACCTTGCGGATCTCGCGGCAAGCCGAAAAGCCGTCCAGCTCGGGCATCATAATATCCATAATGATCAGGTCGTAGGTGTTCTTGCGGCAAAGAAGAACCGCCTCCATGCCGTCGCCCGCCTCGGTGACCTCGTGACCCTCAAATTCCGCGTATTTGCGAATGATCGCACGAATGCGTGCCTCATCGTCAACCACTAAAATATGATACATTGTAACGTCATCCTTTCGGTTTTCAGTGAAATTCCTTATAGCTGTCGGGGACGTACTCCCGCAGGGTAAGCACGACCGTGATCTCCTTGCCGTCACGCAAAACGATGATCGTAACGCTATCCCCCACCTCATACTTGGAAACGAGGTCGTTCAGCTCCTGCGCGGTCGAAACGCTCGTGCCGTTGACCGACAGGATACAATCCTTGTTTTTCAGCTCCTCGCTGTATTCCGAGGAAACGACGTAAACGCCAAGTCGGTCGATGCCGTAATAGTAATGGTACTGCGCGTAGTTGCTCTCGGTAACGTCGAGCATCTCCAAGCCGTGATCCACCACGCCGCGCACGTAGCCGTATTCGATCAGGTCCAGCTCTACCGTGTACGCCGAGTCGATCGGAATGGCAAACGCCAAGCCCTCAACTCCCTCGGCGGCGTATTTTGCGTTGACGATACCGATCAGCTTTCCGTCAAGATTAAAGAGTCCGCCGCCCGAGTTTCCCGAATTGATAGCGGCATCGGTCTGGAGAAGCGTCATCACGGTGCCGTCGCTCATCGCGATCTCGCGCTCGGTGTGGCTGATGATGCCGTCGCTCACGGTTCCCCCAAGCGTACCGAGGGGATTTCCAATGGCGACCACGCGCTCGCCCTTGACAAGGTCGGCACTACAGCCCTGCTCTGCAAAGGTCAGCGGCTCGTCGGCGCGAGGCTCGATGCGAAGAACGGCAAGATCGCTCCGCGCGTCGCTTCCCACCAAGGAAGCCTCATATTGTCCTCCCGTGTTGAGTGTCACAGTGACCGAAACAGCCCCCTCGACCACGTGATTGCAGGTGAGGATATAGCCGTCCGCCGAAATGATCACGCCACTTCCCGCGCTGGACTTGGTCTGCACGCCACCGAACATACTTCCCGTTTGCACCTTGGCGTCAATGACCACCACCGTGTTCTCGACCTTGCGGACAACCTCAGAGACCTCAAACACATCCTCGCCTGCCGATCCGTAGACCGAACCGACCGCACCCTCCTTGTTCAGGATCCCCTCGGGATCAGACTGCAAAAGATCGTTCTTGTCGGGCGCTTTGTTGACGGTTGCGGACGTGTTGTCGTCTGAAAAAAGGGTGTTGGCGATATACGTGCCGCCAAATGCCGCGACGAAGGAAAAGCCCGCGCAAAGAAGCACGGTCACGACCGCAAATACAAATCTGTGTCCGTTTCTGCTCGGCTTTCTTGGCGGTGTAGGCTGATAATTGCCGCTTGAAAAAACGTATTCATAAGTGTTTTCCGAGCGGTAGCCGCTCGCGTTTCGGTTGCCGTTGGGGTCGTTATCAAATTGTGAGTTTTGATGATTGTTCATGCGTTCTCAAAACCTCCGTGGTTCATTTTTCCCCTATTATAAAAAACGATTGTGACGACAGAATGAAGGGGACAGAAAAAAAGCCTGAAAAATGCGCGTTTTTCTTGCTTTTTCGGTTTGGATTTGTTATAATATATAATAGTATATCACAAAAAGAGGAAAAGTGAAAGAGATGTTTGCATTTTTATCAAAATTTTTTCAGGAAAAAGGGATCAAATACGTCTCCCCCGTCTCGCTTGCCGACTGCCGTGTGGTAAGGCCCTATCTTCTTGAACGCGCAGGGATCACGGACGGCACCGCCGTTCTTTTTGCCGTTCCCTATCTTTCACACGCCGCGCTCGACGAGAACAGAAATCTTTCGGCCTACGCCGTCTCTCGCGACTATCACCTCTTTTTCGAAAGCCTTTTTGAGGAGCTTCTGCCACGTTTGCGCGCAGTCTTTCCCCAACACCGTTTCGCAGGCTTTTCCGATCATTCCCCGATCGACGAGGTCGATGCCGCCGCACGCGCGGGACTTGGGGTGATCGGCAAAAACCACCTGCTCATCACCCCCGATTACGCCTCCTTCGTCTTTTTGGGAGAGATCGTAACCGACGCCGTGCTCGAAACGACACCGCGCGAGATCCACCTCTGCGAGGATTGCGGCGCGTGTATGCGCGTCTGCCCCGCAAAGACCTGCGGTGGCTGTCTTTCCGCGCTGACGCAAAAAAAGGGAGAATTGACCGAAGCCGAGCAGGCGGCGATCGTCTCGCACGGAAGCGTTTGGGGCTGTGACCTCTGCCAGACCGCGTGTCCGCACGTAAGGCGCGCGATCGACGCGGGAACCGCCTTCTCACCGATCCCCTATTTTTCCGAGCAAGCACTGCCCTGTCTGAGTGTCGAGCGGCTGGATGCCATGACAGACGAGGAATTTTCCTCTCGCGCCTACGCATGGCGCGGTCGCAACACGATCCGCCGCAACCTGATTTTGATGAACGAGAAAGGAGAACCGAAATGCTGAAGCTGATCTACGGAGCGTCGGGCGCGGGAAAGACCGCGTGTCTGACCGAGGCGATCCGAACCGATATTTTGCAAAAAAAACGTTGTTTTCTGCTGGTTCCCGAGCAACAGGCGTACATCAGCGAGCGCGATCTGCCGTCTTCACTTCCGCAAAACGCGGGACTTTATTTCGAGGTCGTGAATTTCTCTCGTCTTGCCGAGGACGTCTTCCGCGTATACGGCGGTGTGACGCAAGGGTCGGTCAACAACGCCCTGCGCGCGCTTCTCATGTGGGACACCCTGCGCACGCTCGCGCCAATGCTCAAGCAATACGGAAAGAGCGCCGTGGGAGACGCCACGCTGACCAAGCTGATGATCAACGCGATCGAGGAGCTGCGGTCAAGCGGCGTGGAGAGCGACCGATTGGAGGAGGTCTCGGCAAGCCTTCCCGCGGGGAGTGCTTTGCAAAACAAGCTTTCGGATATCGCGCTGATCGGTGCAGTCTACCGTGAGAAATTGGATTCTTCCTTTGGAAATGACCCCTCGGACAAGCTTCTGCGCATGGCGAGTCTGTTGGAAAAGCACGACTATTTTAAGGATTGCCACATTTATATTGATTCGTTTACGAGCTTTACCGCGCAGGAATACGCCGTCCTTCGCGCGCTCCTGAGGCAAGCCGACTGCGTGACGGTGTCGCTTTTGTGCGATGCGCCTGTCTCGCGACTTCCGCACTTTGAAAGCTGTGTGCGCACCGCGCGACGTCTCAAGCTTTTGGCGGACGACCTCTTATGTGAGGTACAAGAAACGCATCTTCCGTCACGCGACGACGCAAAGCCGCGCGCATTGGCGGTGATCGAGCGCGATCTGTGGCGGTTCGATCTGAACGACCGCGCAAGGGAGTCGCTTACCCCCGAGGAAAAAAGCGTCGTTCGCATGACCGCTGCCGCCAATCTCTACGAGGAAGCCGAATGCGTGGCATTGAACATCCTCGATCTGATCGCACAGGGGCTTCATTTTGGAGATATTGCGGTGGTTGCGCGGGATACCGAGGTCTATCGCGGTGTGCTTGATGCGGCGTTTGAGCGTCATGGCATTCCCTATTTTCTTTCCGAGCGCACCGATCTTTCGGTCAAGCCGCTCGCGCGACTCGTGCTGTCGGCACTTCGCGCCGTCAGCCGCGGCTACCGTATGCAGGACGTCATCACATTGGTCAAAACGGGGCTTTGCGGCGTTGATTTCGGAGACGCGGCAATGTTTGAGGAATACTGTGAGACCTGGCATATCGAGGGTCGTCGCTTTACCGATCCCGTGTGGAGCATGAACCCCGACGGACTCACACTTCAGCGTTCGGTGCGCGCCGAGCGTATTCTGGAAGCCGCCAACCGCGTCCGACGTACTCTGATCGAGCCATTGGAACGGCTCTCGGCGGCGTTGCGGCAATCGGTGCGTCTGGTTGACCGTTGCCGCGCACTTTACGACTATCTTTCAGAGCTTCGCATCTCCGAGCAGCTTTCGGCACGTGCCGCGCGTGAGCTTGCATCGGGACAGCGGCGCGAGGCGGGTGAGACCGTGCGTCTGTACGGCTTTTTGACCGACGCGCTCTCTACTCTTTGCAAGCTTCTTCCCGACGCCGAGGTCAGCACCGACGAGCTGATCTTTGCGCTCTCGCTCTTTTTCTCGGAGTCCGACCTTGGTGCCGTCCCCAACCTGCACGACTGCGTTGTGATCGGCTCGGCGTCCACCCTACGCGTGGAAAACGTCAAGGCGTCCTTTTTGCTGGGGCTATGCGAGGGCGAGTTCCCTTGTGCCGTGAGTGACGACGGAATTCTCTCCGAGGACGACAAGGTGCGCCTTGAGGAATTTGGTATCACCCTCGATTCGCGCGAGTCGCTTCGCAATTCCGAGGAGCTTTTGTACGTCTACCGCGCCATGACGAAGCCGCGTGAGCGTCTCTATCTTTCCACCGTCGCCATGCAGACCGACGGCTCCCAACGCACGCCGTCGCTCGCCTTCACGCGCGTCAGGTTTTTGCTGGATACCACGGTCGAGGTCTTCGACTCCGCGGCGATCCGCCTTGCCTTGGATCATCCCGATCCGAAGGAGATGAGCGCGGGGGAGCTGCGTCTGCCGCCTATCGTGGAACCGACCACGCTCCGTCTTTCGCAGTCGGGTATCCAAACCTTTTTGCTCTGCCCCTACCGCTATTTCAGCACCTATCGGCTGAAGCTCCGCGAGAAAAAGGATTCGCGCCCGAGCTACGCCGACGACGGTACTTTTCTGCACTATATTTTTGAACACTTTCTGCGTGCCTCGCTCAGAGAGGACGGAAGCCTTTGCCCACCGTCCCCTGACGAGATCGAGCCCT
Source organism: Eubacteriales bacterium (assembly GCA_045645105.1). GTDB lineage: Bacteria > Bacillota > Clostridia > Oscillospirales > CAG-272 > UMGS1865. The sequence continues at coordinate 6,456 of JAZRIE010000094.1, forward strand.
TGGCGGACGAGATCATTTCGTCCTACCTCGCCGAGGTCTGTCCCCTGCCCCCTGAGAAAACCGACCGCCGCCTGCTCCATCTGTTCTCGCGTCTTCGCAGGCTTGCCCTGATCATGCTCGATGATATTTTGGGAGAACTAAAGGAAAGCGGCTTTGTTCCGTCCGCCTTCGAGCAGGTGATCGGCATGCACGGCGAGGGTGGACTTCCCCCCGTAGTGCTGGAGCTTCAGGGCGGCTCGCGCGTCACGCTTTCGGGAAAGGTCGACCGAGTTGACCTCTACCGCGAGGGGGATCGCGTATTCGTGCGCGTGGTGGACTATAAGTCGGGAACGCATCAGTTCGGTCTTGACGAGGTGCGCTCGGGCATGGATATTCAGCTCGTGCTGTACCTGTTCGCAACGCTTGCCGCCAATCCCGACCGATACCGTCCCGCAGGCGCGCAATACCTCTACGCAGGCTCTGAAAAAGGCAAGACGGTGATCGCGAGAAGCGGATTTTTGTTGGATGAGGCGGGGGTGCGCGCTGCCGCCGACCGTTCCGAGGATCAGCGGTATACCAAGAAGCTTTTGCTTCAGACCGAAGAAGAATTACAAGCTCTGAACGCCGATATGCGGCAGGCGGTGTGCGCCGTGGCTGACCGTATCCTTGCGGGCGACGCGCAAAAAACGCCCTCCAAGGACGCGTGTCTGTTCTGCCCCGTCCGCAAAAACTGCGATCGGGCGTATCACGAATGAAAGGAGAGATCGAATCATGGCAAGATCATGGACCCCGTCACAAGAGGCGGCAATGTCGCTTCGCGGAAAAACCCTCCTGGTATCTGCGGCGGCAGGCTCAGGTAAGACCAGCGTTCTGACCGAGCGGATCATTCGCTCGCTGACCGATCAGGATAACCCCGTCGATCTCTCAAGGCTCCTGATCGTCACCTTTACCCGCGCCGCGGCGGCAGAGCTGAAGGGACGCATTGCCGAAGCATTGACAACGGCGCTTGCGAAGGAGCCTTCAAACCGCCGACTTTCGGCACAGCTCATGCAGCTCGGAAGCGCGCAGATCTCAACCATTGACGCGTTCTTTGGGCGCGTTGTCAGAGCCAATTTCGAGCAGCTGGGGCTTCCAGCAACCTTTCGCATTGCCGACGAGTCGGAAATGCTCCCCCTGAAGCTCGACGTCATGGACGGCGTGATCGAGGAGTTTTACGAGCAGTATGCGCCGCGCGGCGGAGGTGAGACCTTCTCAGGGATCGACGGCAATCCCTTTGCCGAAGTGCTCGATCACCTGCTCTCCAATCGAAGCGACGGCAAGCTCACCCTCAAGCTTCTGGAATATCTTGAGAGCTTTGCTTCCTATCCCGATGGGATCGGACTTTTGCGGGAGTCTGCCGAGGTCCTTCGCGCGGACGTGCAAAAGGACTTTTTGCAAACGCGGTACGGCAAATCGGTTCGCGCCTATCTGACCGATATTTTTGAGGCTTACTCCAAGGATCTTTCGGCACATCGCGATGCAATCGCCGCCGATCCCGACGAGTTTATCAAGTGCGACCCTCTCATTTCCTACGACGTCAGCTTCTGTACGGCAATGAAAAAAGCATTGGATGCGCAGGACTACGAAAACGCCCGCACCGTCGCACTTGCCTTTCTCCCCGGAAGATTTCCCACCATCAAAAACAAATCCCACGCCGTGGAATCCTATCAGGAGTGGCGTGTGGGATTTCGCAAGTCGATCGGCAAAAGGGTGCAGGAAAAGCTTGCGTTTTCTGCCGATGAGATCTCGGTGCAATCACGCAAAACCGCCGATCTTTGCGAGATGCTCTACCGTCTTTTTGCGACCTTTGAGGCACGCATCATGGTGGAAAAGACACAGCGCGGAGCCTTGGAGCACAACGACGTGCGCACCCTGCTCTGCCGTCTTCTCACCGACGAGAACGGCAACTCTTCCGAGATCGCCAAGTCACTTGCCGCACAGTACGACGCGGTCTACATCGACGAGTATCAGGACGTTGACCTGATGCAAGACCGTATTTTTTCGCTCGTTGGCGGCAACCGTCGCTTTATGGTGGGCGACATCAAGCAAAGCATCTACGGATTTCGCGGGAGCGACCCTTCGATCTTCTCTGCCTACCGTCGCGCTTTCCCCCTTTACACACAGCCCGACGCCGCAAACTCCGACGGCATTTGCGTGTTTATGTCGGATAACTTCCGCTGTAACCGTCCTGTGATCGATTTTGCCAATCAGATCTGCTCGTTTCTCTTCTCGGCTTGCGAGGCAAGCGTGGGCTACCGTCCTCAGGATGACCTTGTTTGCTCCAAAAATCCGCCCGAGAAGCCCGATGCCGCATATCCCCATCCCGTGCAGGCGGTCTTCTTCGACGCGAAGGCAAAGCGTGTTGACGATGCGGACGACGGCGAGAACGAGGAAAGCAACGGCGGCGAGGCATCTTGGGTTGCCGACGAGATCGCACGGCTCTTGCGGAGCGAAAAGCTCGACAACGGAGAGGCGATCAAGCCCTCGGACGTGGCGATCCTTGTCCGCACGCATGCGCAGGGGACGGCTTATCTGCACGCGCTGGAAGCCTTGGGCATTCCCGTGTCTTGCGATGCCTCTGCCGATTTTTTACACGATCCGCTCCTGACCGACACGCTCAATCTGTTGCGTGCCGTGGATAACCCCTATCGCGACGTTCCGCTCTCGGAATTTCTGCTCTCCCCCATCGGTGGCTTTTCCTTGGAGGAGGTCACCGAGATTCGCGCCTCCGCCAACGATGCGGGCGGCTTGTATGATGCAATGCTTGCCTACCGATCGACATCACCCGAGGGCGATCTCTCCCAAAAATGCGTCGACATGCTTTCGTGGCTCGACCACCTGCGGGACGAGGCTTCGGTGCTTCCCGCCGACCGCTTCCTTCGCCTTTTGTACCTTGATACGCGCATGATCACCCACGCCGACACGCCTGTTTTGCTTTTCCTCTATGATCAGGCAAGGCTCTATCAGCGCACGTCCTTTTGCGGTCTGTACGGCTTTTTGAGCCATATGGAAAAGCTTTTGGAAAACGGAAAGGTCTCGGCGGGCGGCTTTGCCAAGGCAGAAAGTGCTGTTACGGTCATGACGGTTCACCATTCCAAGGGGCTGGAATTTCCCGTCGTCTTTCTTTCGTCCTGCGGTGCGTACTTCAACCGCTCCGATAGCTACGAGTCGCTCCTATTTCACAAGCGCGTGGGGTGCGCGTCAAAGCTCTTCCGCGCCGATCGCGCCGAGCATGAAACGACGGCACTATGCGAGGCGGTCAAGCTTGAGATCGATGCAGATCTGACCGAGGAGTCGATCCGCACGCTCTACGTTGCGCTCACGCGCGCCCGTGAACGTCTTTACGTGACGGGAACCGT
>JAZRIE010000095.1:0-2499 GCA_045645105.1 Eubacteriales bacterium
CTCATAACAAGACAGTAATATCTGATATTTTCAAGATATTTTGTGTCGAAGTCCTTTTTCCAATCGAACGGAATGTAACAGCCCTCGACGATCAGGTTTTGCTTATTCTCAATAGCGGTCTTGACCATTTCACGCACGATCGGCCAGAGATATGCAGTCAATTCGATGTCATCGCTCATGGGGGTCAGATCGGTATTTCCGCTCCGTATCAGTCCCATTTTCAGGTGGTCTATGGAGAGATACGGATACCCGTACCTTTCAAGCAGCTTTTGCGCAAGCGCGGTTTTTCCCACGTGGGATGCACCCGTAATCAAAATAATCATCGCGGCGTCCTTTTTTCTTCTCAACTTTATTTTATTTTATTATAGCAAAACGCCCAAGAAATGTCAATACCCTCGGGCATAGTTTACCCTTGGTCTTGAATATACTAATCTAAAAAAGAATTGGTGGGTGAAATCATGAAACGATCGATCGGACTTTGGCAGCTTCTGGGGTTTGCCGTCACCTCTCTTGGCGGCACGCTGTTGCATTTTCTTTACGAATGGCTTGGAAAAGCGGCATGGATCGCGCCGTTTTCGGGCGTGAACGAATCGACCTGGGAGCACATGAAGCTGCTGTTTTGGCCGATGCTTGTCTATGCTGTCGTGCAGAGCTTTTTCTTCCGTGACCGCGAAGATTTTTGGTGCGTAAAGCTTCGCGGGATCCTTTTGGGGCTTATTCTGATCCCCGTCATCTTCTACACCTATAACGGTGTGATCGGCAAGTCTCCCGACTGGATCAACATTGTAATCTTCTTTATTTCTGCCGCGATCGCGTATCTCTACGAAACACGGCTCTTTCAAACCCAAAAAATTCGTTGCGGATCGAAAAAATGGGCAGTTGCGGCACTTTGTTTGATCGCCCTGCTCTTTGTGGTGTTCACCTTTTTCACGCCACAGATCGGCATTTTTAAGGACCCGTTAACGGGAAACTACGGTATATAAAGGAAGAACCCCTGGGTATATAAAGGAAGAACCCCTGCAAAGGCTTTAAAGCGCATTTTTAAGACTTGAATTGTTCACAAATATATAGTATAATACATTTGCATGTTATATTTTGAATTTTTGAGGTCTTGACAATGAAAAGCATTACAATTCGTTTAGAAACGGAAAAAGACTATCGCGCCGTTGAAGAGCTGACGCGTGAGGCATTCTGGAACGTCTACGTGCCGGGGGCTTCCGAGCATTATTTTGTTCATATGATGCGAAATCATCCCGATTTTATTCCCGAGCTTGCGTTCGTGCTTGAAAAGGACGGCGAGATCGTCGGCAACATCATGTATACCAAGGCATGGCTCGCGGACGAATGCGGAAATCGCAAGGAGATCCTTTCCTTCGGTCCGCTTTGCGTCTCTCCCAAGTATCAACGACAGAAGCTTGGCAAGCTGCTGATCGAACACTCCTTTTCGGTCGCGCGCAAGATGGGATACGACGTGAACATCAATTTCGGCAACCCCGGCAACTACGTAAGCCGTGGATTTGTGAGCTGCAAAAAGAAGAACGTCAGCTTTGTTGCGGACGGAAACTTCCCGACGGCACTTCTCGTTTGCGAGCTTGTGCCGAACGCGCTTGACGGCAAGAAGTGGATGTATATTCCCTCTACCGCCGCCGACTGCTGTGACGACACTTCCGCAGTTGAGGCATTTGATGCGACCTTCCCGCCCAAGGAGAAAAAATGGATGCCGAGCCAAGAGGAGTTTTACATTTACCGTCATTCCTCGGTGGTCAGATAAACAAAACAATATGCCGATGAGGGGTTTGATGCTCCTCATCGGCTGTTCTTGTTCAATCGATATGTTCAATTGCTACGGTCAATCCCCTGACCATATCGTCCATACGCATCGACGGCTTTTTATTCTGCTCGTCGGAATACGGTATGTGGATAAATCCCACCCTTGTATTGCTATTCTCAAATCGGGCAAGCAACGTGTACAACACGTCGTTGCAAACGTATGCCCCTGCGGAATACGACACCTGAGACGGTAAGCCCACGGCACAGATTGCCTCCGCCATTCGGCGCATCGGCAGGGTCGAAAAGTAAGCAGCCTTCCCCGACGGAATGATCGGCTCGTCCTTTGGTTGATCCCCTCGGTGATCGGGGATCGAGGCATGGCGCAGGTTGATCCCCACAAACTCAGGAGTGATCGCCGATCTGCCGCCTGCCTGACCGACGCAAAGAATAGCGTCGGCGTTGATCTCGTCAGCCGCGTTGATCACGCGCGCTGCCGCCTCGCCAAAGATCACGGGGATCTCAAGCTTGGTCAAGACATATCCACCGATCTTTGAGGGCAAGCGACTGACCGCCTCCCACGAGGGGTTCATCATCTCGCCGCCAAACGGCTCAAAGCCTGTTATCAGAAGTTTTTTCATGCGTTTCCTCTTTTCCAAAAGCATACAGTCGCTTCTATCTACGTTTTATACAGTTATTATATCACAAAACTCTGTCAAAAGCAAGTATGTC
>JAZRIE010000096.1:0-1739 GCA_045645105.1 Eubacteriales bacterium
TGACCGATGATATGACGGTGAATGAAGTATCCGAGGGCGACTGCACCGTGATCCTTGACACCACCCCCTTCTACGGTGAGGGCGGCGGTCAGATCGGCGACACAGGGGATATCCGTTGCGGCGACACGCTTCTGACGGTTATCGACACCAAAAAGGCAGACGGCGTTTATATCCATCTTTGTACCGTGGCAAACGGAACGCTCAAGGTAGGAGACACCGTGCAGGCACAGGTAGACGAGCACCGCCGCGCCGCGATCATGAGAAATCACTCGGCGTGCCACCTGCTCCAAAGTGCGCTCCGCAGAGTGCTTGGCAACCACGTTGAGCAAGCAGGCTCTTACGTGTCCGACATGGTCTGCCGCTTTGACTTTACACATTTTGCCGCAATGACCGCAGAGGAAATTTCGGCAGTAGAAAACATTGTAAACCTTGAAATTTTTGCAGGTCAGGAAGGCTCGATGACGCCCATGGAGCTGGAGGAAGCCAAGAAGCTTGGCGCAATGGCTCTGTTCGGTGAAAAATACGGAAAGATCGTTCGCGTGGTTCGCATGGGTGAAAACTCCATCGAATTCTGCGGCGGTACGCACGTAGACAACACCGCAAAGATCGGTATGTTCAAGATCCTGACCGAGTCCTCGGTAGCCGCAGGTGTTCGCCGTATCGAGGCGACCACGGGCGAGGGGATTCTTCGTCTGCTGGCAGACAAAAACGCGCTGATCACCGAGACGGCAAAGGAGCTGAAGGTACAAAAGCCCGCAGAGCTTGCAAAACGCGCGGCACAGCTCCAATCCGAGGTGACCGCCATGAAGCGCGAGATCGAAGCCCTCAACGCAAAGATCGCGGCATCCAAGCTTGACGGCATCATGGCAGGCGCGACAAGCGTCAAGTCGGTTCGTCTTGTCGTTGCCGACCTTGACGGTATGCAGCCCGACGCGGCGCGCAGTCTCGGCGACGAGATCAAGGCACGCTACGCCGACGTTGTTGCAGTGCTTGCGATCCACGCCGACGGTAAGCTGAACTTCCTCGCGGTTGCGGGTAAGGATGCGGTTGCGGCAGGCGCACACGCAGGCAAGCTGGTGGGCGCGGTTGCGGCAGTCACAGGCGGTAAGGGCGGCGGTCGCCCCGACAACGCCATGGCAGGCGGACGTGACCTCGATAAGGTTGCCGAAGCGCTGAGTTCTGCCTCCGACATTCTTGACGGTATGTTGAAATAATATGTTTTATCAGACCCTTTTCGAGAAAAAGAGTCCGACACCCCCAAAAGCTTTCACACAAAGCCCACCCCCAAGCCAATCGCTCAACACGATCGGCTTGGGGGGGGGCTGTATTTTTTCAATATTTTAAGATATCCAGTTGTTTTTGAAATACCCGACCTCGTAAGGGCGATTCATGAATCTCCACGCTTACTCGTCCAGAATATAGCTTACAATATTGCCGTCGGTCAAGGTCAATTTTCCAATCTGTCCGACCTCAAAGCCGTCGTATATGTCCTCCTTGACCGCAATTTCATACGTTTGTTCGTTGTCGTCCTGAAAGATCACAACAAAATGCCTGACGACCTTTGGGATCTTAATTCCCTCGCGCGTGATAAAACAGCGCACGTCCACCACCTTGGCGTGTATCGTTACGGGAGTGGGTTCTATATCAATCCGTTTTTTGTGCAACGCTATTTTCGCATCTTCTTGTTTGCGGTTGCGAATCAGCGATGAAAGTCGGAGGCCAAGCGGGCTTAGGAAGAC
>JAZRIE010000097.1:0-15090 GCA_045645105.1 Eubacteriales bacterium
AAATCACCCGCACACTTGAAGGTTACAACGGTGTAGTAGCCGTCGTTCATATCCTCGATCGGATAAGCAAAACGACGCTTGCCCCACTCGTCGATCTTCACGTCTTCCGCGTTGGAAGAGATCAGACCCGTGAACTTGTTCACGATTGCCTTTGCAGCTTCTTCGCCGTTTGCCAGGCTTACGATGAACATGCCTTCATAAGAATTGATTACTTTTTCCATGTTTTACACCTCCCTATGGACTATTCGACCGTGCTTGTTATTTTTTTTTGCACGGCAGAGAGACGGGCTTTTGCCCGTACCAATTCAATATTATACCATAGATGTACGATTGTGTCAATAGTTTTTTAAAATTTTTTCTTAAAAAACAATCGGCAAAAAAATTCCAAGCGTTAGACGCGTAAAATAAAAAAACTATTGAAAAAGAAGTGTTTTCATGTTATAATATGGAAAAACGACGCAATTCGACATAAGGAGAGAAGCGATGCGAGAAATTGAGAAGGAAAACAGCGCCGAGATCCCTGTTCCGAAGGAGGGCGAGTCTTTGCCGGCTCCGACTGAGTTGGATCGAAGTGCTAACGAGGATATTTCACCGGTTGTGGAACAGCACGAGACCTCCAATGGGATTGCAAGCGAACAAGAAGCCGAAGAGCCGTCCGACAAGGGAATGGAAGTCGGCGACGCTGATCCTGCTACAGCTATTCCGGATGGGGCACCGAATTTGCCGGGAACCGTGGGTGGCTTAGTTGTTTCCAAGACGGTAATGATTGCGCTTGCGATAGGGCTTCCGATCTGCCTTGCCGCGGCGATCGCGTTTGGTGTTTGGATCGGTATAAAAAATCAGGACCCTTGGCGGATCGAATCGGGACTTGTGGACTACGGTGGGCTTTCGTCTGATGCGGGATCGACCGATCAGATCGTGATCCCCGGCTACGGTGAGATCCTTTTGGAGGCAGACACGCGCGATGTAATGTTGATCCTCCCAAATCCTGCCGGAAATCCCTGCTATTTTCGATTTTCCATTCTTCTTAAGGAGGGGAATGAGAAGATATACACCTCGGGGCTGGTGCCGCCGGGAAAGGCAATCGAGAAAATACGCCTGAGCCGTGCGCTTGAAGCTGGCAACTATCCCGCAATCATACAAATAGAGACCTTTTCCTTAGATGAGACGCGCACACCGATGAATGGCGCGAACGTGGAAACGGTCCTCAATCTTCGATGATCGAAAGGAGTACGTAACATGAAGCCGAGAAAAATCGTCGCGATTCTGGTATCCTTCGCGCTTCTTTTGGGCTTTTGCAGTATACCCATTCATGCTACCTCGGATATAGAGCCTACGGTCAGCATTGGATACGACTTTGCCATTCTGCTCAAGGACGACGGAACGGCGTGGGCATGGGGGATCAACGCAAACGGTCAGCTTGGAACCAACTCGGTGGCAAGCGGTGAAAAGGCCACTTGCCCGATCGCCGTGACGATGCCGATCGACAACGAGCAAAAGCCTGTGCGGTTTCAATCGGTATCAGCAGGCTACGACCATGTTTTGGCGTTGGCGACCGACGGAAGCATCTGGGCGTGGGGCAGTAACGCCAGCGGTCAGCTTGGTATTCCGCTTTCAAACACCGCGGCAACCGTGCCGACGCGTGTAGACGCAGATTTTGGCGGTGAAACGGTTCTTTCTGTGATTGCCGGAAAATGCGTTTCCTATGCGCTGTTGAGTAATAATACCGTATACGCATGGGGAAGCAACGAGCAGGGGCTGCTTGGACTCGGACAGAATGTAGCAAGTCCGCAAGCAACGCCGCAACGAATTGAGGCGCTGAATGGGATCGTTCGCGTCTTTGCGGGCGCAAACACCGCCGCGGCAATGACCTCGGGCGGGAAATTGCTCCTATGGGGCAAAAACGTCAACCGTCAGTGCGGTGTTTCGGACGTAGAAGCCGTCTGGATCCCGCAAACCGAAAAGGGTGGAGACTATCAGGCAGCGGACGTGGCACTCGGTGACAATCATAGCACGATCTTGTCGGTCTATTCCGGCACGACCACGCTGCAAAGCTTTGGCTCGAACACACACGGTCAGTACGGCTTGGGGAAGGAAAGCACCGCCACGTCAAACTCTATAAAACTAAAAGCCGCCACACTTTCGGACGACCTTTCGGGAACGCCCAAGGCGATCGCGGCGGGGACGAACCATATGCTGATGCTGACCGATAGCGGTGCGGTATATGCGTGGGGAAGCAATGAAAACGACAAGCTTGGTGTTGAGAGCGATAATGGCGCGCCCAATCAATATACTCCGAAAAGAGTGACCGCATTGGCGGAGGCAACCGTTGTTTCGATCGACGCCGCCTATGGGCTGAGCGCTGCGATCGACGAGCTTGGAGCCGTCTATCTTTGGGGATCGGCAAACGACGCAACACTTACTGCCGCAACGCCCACACAGCTTCAGGATGTGAATGGCGGTGCGTTCAATCTCGGCGCTCCGTCGATCGATCGCGAATATACGGTCTTCGTCGGTGCAAACGCGACGGTTCCCAGACCGACCTACACGGTTACCGTGCCGTCTACCATCGAGCCTGACGCCTTGCATCAAAAACGGACCGATGCGCCGGATACCGAACGGATCAGCACCACAACGTTTTCCGTTTCGGCAACGGGAATTGCCAATTTCTTTGGTGAGAAGCGAGTAGAGGTTCGATTGAGTGCCGACGACGGATTTTATCTGAAGGACGCGTCGAACCATATGCTCGAATATCAGGTCTACAACAGTACCGATGGAACGACGCCACTCTCGTCGGGAGAGATCTTCGCAACCTTTCGGGAGAGCGGTAGTCCGTCCGATACGCAGACCGTGACGGGAAGGATCGAGATCGACCAAAGTGACATTCAATTTTCGGGTGAATACGAAGGACGTGTGACCTTTACGGTCGCGCTGATGCCGGAGGAAACAGAGGGAGGTGACGGAGAATGAAAAGAATAAGTACGTTTTTGTTATCGGTTTGCTTGACGTTCTCCATGCTAAGCACCTTCTTTTCGGTGCAGGCAACCGATCTGAACGCTGAGACGGCAAGCGGAAACACGCAGATCTCGGTCAGCGTTACGGCGGCAAGCCGTCCCGAATTCAGTGTTTCGATCCCATCGTCGATCCAATTGCCCGATCTGCAAAGAACGGCAAACTCGGTTCCCGCAAGAGCCGAATTTGTCGTAGCGGTAGAGGATATTCAGTATCTGAACGGCAAGACCGTAACGGTTACGCTTTCCACGGGTAGTGGGGATTTTTATCTGTATGCGGGAGAAAACCGACTGCCGTTTAAGATCTACCTGGGAGATAAGGACGATCAGGCTGCCGACACCCTCAAGAGTAACGGCGACGTGTTTGCAGGCTTCACGCAGGACGGAAGCGCTGTTGGATACGTTGAGGTCGACCAAAAGGACATCCGTGCGGATGGTGCCTACAGCGGAGCCTTCGTCTTTACCGTGACGTCGGATTAAAACGCGTCCAAAAAGCCCTCACCCATGATCTCGCTCGTCTGGGTGACGATCATAAAAGCCTTTTCATCGAGTGTTCTTGCGAAGTGCTTGAGCCGCATTGCCTGACGGCGTGTGAGCGCAACCAGCAGAACACTCTTTTTTTGCCGCCCATAAGCCCCCTCAAAGGCATGGCTGACGGTGGCGGATTTTTTCAGGTCATTCGTGATAAAGCGGCAAAGGGCGTCAAGACAGTCGGGCGAGATCACGAGTGTGCAGAATTTCGAGGTGTTGATGGTTTCAAGAATACGGTCCACAAGCAGCACGCGCAAAAGAAAGCCCAACAATGAGAACAACCAGATCTCAATGCCGAACACAAACGACGACAGCATGACGATAAAAAGATCCGATATAAAAAGAGCCCTTGAGATCGAAAGCGTAAAGCGACGCTTGAGGATCATTGCAATAATATCCGTGCCGCCCGACGAGCCGCCGAAATAAAAGATGATCGCGCCGCCAAGCGCGGGAAGCAAAACCATAAAGGCGGCTTCGAGCATGGGCTGATCGGTCAGCGGAGCGGTGCGTGCAAAAAAATGCTCGAGCAGAACGGTTTCCACCGACACCAGCGTACTGCAATAGGCGGTTTTCAGTCCAAAGCCCTTGCCAAGAACCAAGAAGCCCAGCAGTAGGAGCGCGAGATTGATGACAAATAAAAGGTCTGCCGCGCCGATTTTTGGAAAAACGGCAGAAAGAATGATCGAAAGACCGCTGATACCGCCTGTTGTAAAGTGATTGAGGATCTCAAAGAAATAGATGCCAAGTGCCATGAGTGATGCACCAAGGGTCAGCCAAAGGAGTTCAACGGCACGACCGCGACGCGTTAAGGAGTTCTTGAAAAAACGCAACGATAGTCTCCCTTCTGTTTTCAATATCGGAAATATGACGGGGGCGGGAAAAAGAGTCTGTTTTTATATTATCGACCGATTTTTGACCCACATGGCAAGGAATTTTTTTCCACCGGAGTCGTTTTGGCAGGTGACAAAAGAAAATCAAAGCAAGTATTTTTTCGAAAAAAAGCTCTTGCAAAACAATTTGAAGTATGCTATAATAATAAAGTGGATTTCAATCCAAAATAAGAAAAAGAAGAGGTGAGATCATGGACGGCGGTAGTGACCGAAGTAGGGACACGGCTTTTTTATGCGATCGTTGTACGGCTTTTACGGCGTTGTCCGTGATATAGCCCTTTTTCCAATTGCATAACAATGCCATTGTCCTCTTTTTTGCAAATATACCCTTGGTGAGGAGATCGAGGGAGCAGTATGCAGGGTAGGGGCATTTTTTATTGCTTCCGATGCACGCGCCGGATCGTCCTTATCCGCAATTTGATTTATGCGTAAAGGAGTGACCAACAGTGGAAAATGAGAATAATGCAGTTGTTGCGCATCCCGATTATAAGACCGAGATCGCTCAGCTTGTAAAAAGCAATCTGGCGCCAAAGAGAATGCGTCAGAGTCTGATGGATTACCACGAAAATGACCTTGCAGCCGCCCTTGAGATGTTGGAGCGCGAGGAAAGAAACAAGCTATACGGTGTGTTGAATGCCGACACGTTGGCGGGAGTTTTGGAGTACGCCGAGAACATGGGGGAATATCTCTCCGAGTTGAGTATTCGCAGGCGTGTGGATATTCTTTCGCGCATAGAATCGCCTATGGCGGTGCTTTATCTTGAGGGGCTGGACAAAAAGACACGAAACGAGCTTCTGGAGCTGTTGCCCGAGGAACCCAAGCACGAGATTTCGATGCTTGCATCCTTTGATAAGGATGAGATCGGTAGTAAAATGACTACGAACTATATCTCGGTTCATGCAGGTCTTGACGTGCGAGAGGTGATGCAAGAGCTGATCAAGCAGGCGGCGCAAAACGATAACGTCTCAACTATTTACGTCGTGGACGAGACGGACACCTTTGCGGGGGCGATCGATCTCAAGGATCTGATCGTCGCACGACGGGAAACACCCTTGGAGTCCATTACCATGACCTCTTATCCATACGTATACGCAAACGAGCCGATCGATGAGTGTATTGAGCGAATTCGAGGCTATTCCGAGGACTCAATTCCCGTATTGGACCGTGAAAACAAGCTGTGCGGCGTGCTGACTGCACAGGACGTGGCGGAGATGGTCGAGGACGAGATCGGAGACGATTACGCCAAGCTTGGCGGTCTTAGCAGTGAGGAAGAGCTTGGCGAGCCGTTGCGTCGAAGCATTGGAAAAAGACTTCCGTGGCTGATCGTCCTTTTTGGACTTGGACTTCTGGTTTCAAGCGTGGTGGGGCTTTTTGAGAGTGTTGTGTCGCATCTGAGCCTGATCGTGGCGTTTCAGTCGCTGATCCTGGGTATGGCGGGTAACGTTGGCACGCAGTCTCTTGCCGTTACCATACGAATGCTCGGTGACGAGTCGCTTACAGGACGCCAAAAATGGTATCTCATTGCAAAAGAGTCGCGCGTGGGACTTTGCAACGGCGTGATCCTTGGAGCTCTCTCACTTTTGCTGATCGGGGGACTATTGTTCTTTAGAGGCGAGGCGCCGACGCTTGCCTTTTCGGTGTCACTCTGCACGGGTGTGTCCTTGTTGATCGCCATGCTGCTTTCCTCAATCGCGGGGACGGGGATACCGCTTCTGTTCCAAAAGCTCAAAATCGACCCCGCCGTGGCATCGGGACCCTTTATCACCACGGTCAACGACCTTGTGGCGGTGGTCACATACTATGGGCTTTCGTGGGTACTGTTGATCCGCGTTTTACAGTTGTAAATCAGTAAAGGGACTACTTTGGAACGAGGTAGTCCCTTTTCGATCAAAAATAGGCAAAAAAATTTTCTTGAAATCTCTTGACAACCTGCTTTTTTTATGGTATACTAATTACACTTTAAATCTTTAAAGCTTTAAACCGTTGAAGCGGAGGTAAAGGCAACAATGACTTCACAGAGAGCCCGTGGAGCTGAGAGTCGGGTAAGAAACAGGTTGTCAAATGGACCGCCGAGGGTGCAGTCAAAGGCGTATTACAAAAAGCCGAGTATTCTGCAACGTGAGGGCATACGTCAGTTGCCGAGGATATGGAAGTATCCTGCAAGTGCATCGCACGGCGATGAATCAAGGTGGCACCGCGGATAGAGTATTATTCGTCCTTGACAGAAGGGATTTTTCTGTCGTGGGCGAATTTTTGTTTTTTGGAGGAAATACGATAATGTTGATGAAGAAGCGATGGCGTGGCTCAAAAGGAACTTGCACGAACGCGTAACAACCTTTAGATAAAATTTAAGAGAGGATTTTTTGATCATGAAACTCAACGGAATTGATTTTGAGACATATTTTAATAACTATCCCGACCAAAACGGTTATTTTGGAAAATATGGCGGTGTCTACGTGGACGACAAATTAAAGGCGGCAATGGCGGAGATCACCGAGGCTTACTACTCGATCTGTCAATCGAGAAAATTTATTGCCGAGCTTCGTCGGATCAGGAAGGAATTTCAAGGAAGACCTACTCCCGTAACGCATCTGGAGCGTCTTTCGGACGCGATGGGCGGCAGGGTACAGCTCTACGCCAAGCGCGAGGATCTGAACCATTCGGGTGCGCACAAGCTCAATCACTGCATGGGAGAGGCGTTGCTTGCCAAGTACATGGGAAAGAAAAAGGTAATCGCCGAGACGGGCGCGGGACAGCACGGCGTTGCACTTGCTACGGCGGCGGCATACTTTGGTCTGAAATGCGACATCTACATGGGCTCGGTCGATATCAAAAAGCAAGCCCCCAACGTGGCAAGAATGAAGATCCTCGGCGCAAACGTGGTCGAGGTCACACACGGCCTGCAAACACTCAAGGAGGCGGTTGATGCGGCATTCGACGCGTACAGCAGGGAATACAAGGATTCGATCTACTGTATCGGCTCGGTGTTAGGTCCACATCCGTTCCCCATGATGGTGCGCGATTTTCAGAGCGTTGTGGGCATTGAGGCGCGCGAGCAATTCGTGGACATGACGGGACATTTGCCCAGCGCGATCGTTGCCTGCGTGGGCGGCGGATCTAATGCGGCAGGTCTGTTCGCGGGATTTTTGAACGATCCCGTGGATATTTACGGCATCGAACCGCTTGGCAGAGGTGCTAAGCTTGGAGACCACGCGGCAAGCCTCAAATACGGAACCGAGGGTGTGATGCACGGCTTTAACAGCATCATGCTCAAGGATGAAAACGGCGATCCCGCCCCCGTATATTCGGTGGCAAGCGGACTCGACTATCCTTCATCGGGACCCGAGCACGCGTTCCTGCAGGAGATCGGCAGAGTCAAGTACGACGTGATCGACGATGAGGAGACCATCGATGCTTTTTACAAGCTCGCGCGTATGGAAGGAATCATTCCCGCGATCGAGAGCGCGCACGCCGTGGCGTTTGGCATGAAGCTTGCGGGGACCATGCCGCACGGGTCGGTTCTGATCAATCTTTCGGGCAGAGGCGACAAGGATATGGACTACGTGATCGAGCACTACGGGATCAGATCGTAATACTAACTCTAAATAAAATTTTATTTTTGTTTTTTTGTCAGAAAACTTTTGAAGAAAAGTAAACATGGCAAGCCATGTTGTCAGTGGCAAAGCCACTGCGCTTTCCGACACCTTTCAAAACTTTTACCGCGTTTTACGGATAGATAAAAGCGTTCATGCTCTGCCCCGTTCCTTGATTCAGGGCATAAGTGGGGGGCTTGCGAACAGACGGAAAGGTACTACCGCAAGATTTCAGGGACCACCGAGACCCTGAAATCTCCAAAAATATTGTTTCGCATGGAGCAACGCAGATTACGAAAAATGATTTGTAGACGGCAACCGCCACATGAAAATACGGACGCGCAATGCTGCATCGGTTAAAGAATTTTATTAGAGAATAGTATAATAGAGAAGCCGTCGGCAGTTCGTGTGAACGCCGACGGCTTAATTCTTGTGTATTATTGATTCAGTTGCTTGTCGATCTCCTCGGTGTAATAAGCGTTGGAAAAGGCTTTGTTTCCGCGTGCGTCGCGCACCTCAATGCGGAAGAATTTTCCGAACAGATCGGGACGGTAGCCAAATTCTGCTTCGGTGATGGGCTTACCGCCGTCCCAACGGTAGGTTACGAAGCGACCCTCGGAAAGAAGGATAATGGCGGCTGCCTCGGAGGACTTGACGCGGATCCTTCCGTCCTCCAATACGAGGCTCTTGATCTCGGGACCGCAGGAGGCGTAGCAGTCGCCGCGCTCGTAGGCGGAGATCAGTGCGTCGTAGGTCAATTCGGGTGCCTTGATCATCGTCCAGCCCCTCGCAAATTCATAGCTGCTGTGGTTGTCGTCGCCCGCCGTGGGAACCACGCGCATACCGTTTCGGAGCATTTGCGCGTAGTGGATCGAGGTGTTCTCACTGTGGAGGATACAACCGCCGTTGATCAGCTCCAACGAATGAATATGCTCAAGCCCCAGATAATTGCGGCAATCGTGAAGCGACCATTGCGGGTGGTTGTAATTGACGAGAAATCCTGCCTCGGTCACTGCCTTGGTGTAGTCGTTGAGCCAATCGATGCTGTATTGGTAGCCGTCAATGGTGCTGCTGTACTGCGCGTGCGCGTCTACCCACTCGCGCGTTTTGCCGTAGTAGGGATTTCGGCTTTTGAAAAAGCGGGGCATGAGCAGATTGTTCTGGTCCTTTGCGATCAGATTGAGGTGATAGACGGGGCAGAAGTTAAAGCCGCGTCCGTTCGAGGGCGCGTTGAACGCAACCTCGTAGCCATGCAGAGCGACAAAATTCTCGTCGCAGAGATCGCGATGATCCAATAGGATCTCATGATCGGTAAATGCGACGGCACTGTAGCCATGCTCCATGTATTTCTGCTTGACCTCCTCAGGGGTTTGCTTGCCGTCGGAGAGGGTGGTGTGGCAGTGCATATTGACTTTGTAAAACTTTCCTGCCTCGGGTATCAGTTCGATGTACATTTAATGTTCTCCTTTTCAATAAAATTGCTGAACCTATTATAGCACACTCGTTTTAATATTTCAATATGTTTTTATGGAAAGTGGAAAAATATGTTTTGCGAAGGGAAAAGCTTAGGGTGAATGGAAAGCAAACAATCCCCTCGCACCAAGCAACAGGAGCGAGGGGATGCGCAAGGATCTGCCATGCGGTTCAACCGCTTGAACACGACCGACAGAAGCTGCGATCATCACCGATCAATATTCACGTTCGTGAGATATCCGATCGGTCGGAGAGTCAAGCCTTTCGTTGATGCGACCGACTCTCAAAATTCATCTTTTGAGTCAATTATTTCGTCTTAAGAGAGTTCTCGTAGGACTCGATCATCTTCTTGACCATCTGTCCGCCAACGGAGCCTGCCTGCTTCGAGGTGAGGTCGCCGTTGTAGCCCTGCTTCAGGTTTACACCAACCTCGCTGGCTGCTTCCATCTTGAATCTCTCCAGAGCTTCCTTTGCTTCGGGAACAAGTGTCTTGTTGCTCATTGTTTTCTCCTGTTCTGAACGGTCGTCCAATTCCGCGACCGTCCTTTTTGGAGAACGATAGCGTGCTTTGTGCGATCCGCTCTGATATCTATATCATTGAGCGCGCGTCGTTCGCGGCTCTGATATTATTTTTGACAGCCCATTCCGAAATATGAATGGAAATAGTTTGCAAAAAAAATGACGAATTTTGAAGAGCAATTTCTTATTATAATTGAATAAAAGCTTTTTCTATTGCATAAAACAGAGCAAGCACAGAGTACATACTGTCTTGTGCTTGCCCTTTTTTTACTTCTTTCTTGCGATCGTCGCAACGGTGCCGCCGAGCACGAGCAGGGCGAGAGCGTTCGGGATCACCATAAGCTGATTGAAGGTATCGGTCAGCTCCCATACGAGGTCATTGGAGAGGAGCGAACCGAGAAAAATGAAGCATAGTGCAATAACGGTGTAGGGAACAACGCCTTTTTTGCCAAAGAGGGCAACGATGTTCTGTTTGCCGAAGAAATACCAGCCAATGATGGTCGAGAAGGCAAAGAACAAAAGACAGATCGCAACAAATCCGTTTCCGAGGGTGTTGCCAAACGATTCCGCGAATGCCGACTGCGCAAGATTGGTTTTGCTCAGCGTCGTCAGTGCGGGATCGTATCCGTTTTCGAGCGCGCCGCCCTTGGTGTAAAAGACGGTGATCACTACCAATGCCGTCATGGTCAAAACGACAAAGGTGTCGATAAACACGCCGATCATAGCGGTAACACCTTGATCGTGCGGCTTATCCACCTTGGCGACCGCGTGGGCGTGAGGTGTCGATCCCATACCCGCCTCATTCGAGAACAGACCGCGCTTCGCACCTTGACTGATCGCGGTTTTGAACGCGTAACCGAGACCGCCGCCGATGATCGCCGTGGGTCGAAATGCGTATTGAAAGATCAATGCAAGAGCTTCGGGCAGGCGTGAAATATTCATTGCAAGCAGTGTGAGGCAGCCGACGATATAAAGACACGCCATGATGGGGACGATCTTTTCGGAGACCGACGCAATACGTTGGATACCGCCAAGGAAGATCAAGCCTGCCGCGACCGCGACGACGATTCCGCACACCCAAGTGGGAATATGGAACGCCGTGTTGCAAGCCTCGCTGATCGAGTTGGACTGCACCATACCGCCCATAAAGCCGAGTGCCAGAATACACGCCACAGAGAAAAAGCCTGCCAAGAATTTTCCAAAGCGTCCGCAAAAAGCCGTGCGGATATAGTAAACGGGACCGCCCATGACCTCGCCGTCCTCGCTGTAGACCTTGGTCTTTTGCGCCAGAACCGCCTCGGCATAGATGGTTGCCATGCCAAAAAAGGCGATCACCCACATCCAAAAGATCGCGCCCGGACCGCCGATCAGGATCGCGCCGCACGCACCCACGATATTACCGGTTCCCACCTGTGCCGCAATGGCGGTTGCGAGTGCCTGAAACGAGGTCATACCGCTTTTTCCGTGCTTTTCACCCCTCAGCGTGAGTCCACCAAACACGCGCTTCATGCCCTCGCCAAAGCAGCGAATCTGCACGAAACGGGTACGGACGGTAAAGTAAAGTCCGATGCCGACCAAAAGAACGATCAAAATATAGTCCGAGAGGTACGCGTTGATCGTTTGTACGACCTTCAAAAGTCCCTGTGTAAATGCTTCCATATGATTGAAGCTCCTTTCGTTTTCCCCCGCGGCGGTCGGCAACGACAAAAAAGGAACGGTCAAAAAGACCGCTCCGGAGAGAACTGAAAAACGCCACCGACGCACATCTATGCCTCGGTAAAAACGGCTCTGTCCTTTTGCCTGAGAGATTCGGCTTGCGCCTTGCACCTTCGGCACCCTTTCGGGTTTCTCCAGAGTTCCCTGAACACAGAGCAAAAAGCTCTGTTGTGATCGGTTTTATCCCTTGGGATTCCTGAGAGTGTTACTCCTTCGGCAGACTGCGCGTCACTTTCCCGATCGCCTTTAACGGGTATTTTAATGTTCAATATTGTATCACAACTGTCGGTGTTTGTCAATAGGTGAAAAAATATTTCTTAATTTTTTTGGATCTGTTGACAAAATTGGATTTGTGTGCTATAATGTGGATTTGTTTGGAGGTGTATGCGTATGCTTGCAAGAGAAAGACAAGATAAGATCTATTCGATGATCTGTATGAATGGCGCGGTTTCCGCGTCTGATCTCGTAAGACTGTTCGGTGTTTCAATCGAGACGATTCGTCGGGATCTCTTGGAAATGGAAAATAAGGGGCTTTTGGCACGTGTTCACGGTGGCGCTGTGAAGCTGGGAGAGATGCCGCCGTTTTACGATCTGGCAAAACGCCACCGAGACCGAAGCGCGGAAAAAAGTGCATTGGCGCGGATCGCGATCTCTGCGGTCAGTGAAGGCGATTTTATTGCCGTGGATTCGGGAAGCACCGCGATCCATTTTGCCGAGGCACTGCGGGATCATTTTTCCAATCTTACGGTGGTCACCTATTCCTTGGACGTGTTGGAAATTCTGCGCGGTCATAAAAGTATTCAAACGATCCTTTGCGGGGGGCATTATTTGCATCAGGAAAACAGCTTTTATGGGATGCTTGCTCTTGATATGCTGGATCGCTTGCACGTAGACAAGGCTTTTGTCTGTCCTTCTGCCGTTTCCCTTGAACACGGTATCTACGACTATCAGCCCGATTTTGCGATGATCCAAAAAAAGATGATGGAGATCTCCAATCATGTCTACATTCTGGCAGATAGCGGCAAATACGAGCGGCGTGCCTTGATCAAGCTCGACAACATGAAGTCGGAGTTCACTTATATTACGGATAGCGGGTTGAGTGACGAGCAGAAACGACTCTACCTTGAAAACGGGATCAACGTCATCAACGAAGCCAAGCTGAAAGGATAAAAGGTAAAGAAGCATGGATCAAAATTACATCAAAGGGAAGCCGCTTGCGTGGCTTTTGACGCTACTCTATTTTGTCAGTTACATAACGCGCATCAACTTTGCGGCGATCATTCAGGAGATCGTGACGGCAACCGGCTTTTCCAAGTCGGCACTTTCGGTGGTGTTGGTCTGCATTTCTATAACCTACGGACTCGGTCAGATCGTCAACGGACGGATCGGCGACCGCGTCAAGCCGCAAAATCTCATTCTTTGCGGTCTTGTGTGTACCACTTTGGTCAATCTCGTCTTTCCGCTTTTCGCGTTTTCGACCGTATGGATGGCGATCCTTTGGGCGATCAACGGCTTTGCGCAGGCAATGATGTGGCCGCCTATTGTGAAAATTTTGGTAGCCAATACCGACGACGCGACCTACGGATATTCGGTGGTGCGCGTGTCGTGGGGCTCGTCCTTCGGAACGATCGCGGTCTACCTGCTTGCTCCCCTGATCATTACGCTCGTGGGCTGGAAGGGCGTGTTCCTCATGTCGGCACTCGGCGGACTTGCCGTGACTGTCGTTTGGTGGATCCTCAAATCTCGCGTGCAGTGTGAGGAGATAGCCGCGCCTGCTGAGTCGGTGGGAGCGACGAAATTTCAGTTTCCAAAGATGGCGGTCTTTCCCATGGTATTTATCGTGTTTGCCATCATCTTCCAGGGAATGCTCCGCGACGGCGTGACCTCTTGGATGCCTACGTATCTTGCTGAGGTCTTCAAGCTCGGTAATCAGACCTCTATCTTCTGTACCGTCTCGCTGGCGGTGTTCAGCATCGTCTCCTTTAGCGTGGTGGGGAATCTCTACAAGCGTTTTTTCCGTAACGAGGTGACCTGTGCCGCAGTGGTATATATTGTCTCAACGGTTGCGGCGGGGCTGATGTATCTGTTCTTTGACGGCGGCGCGATCCTTGCCATTCTGATGATGGCGTTGATCACGGGTTGTATGCACGGTATCAACCTGATGCTGATCACGCACGTGCCGAAGCGTTTTAAGAAATACGGTAATATTTCTACGATCTCGGGCGCGATCAACGCCTGCACCTATATTGGCGCGGCGATCTCAACCTACGGGATCTCGGTGCTGTCGGAAACGGTGGGCTGGCAAAACACGGTTGGCGTGTGGTGCCTGATCTCGCTAGTCGGCGGTATTTGCTGCTTTGTGGCGTTTAAGCCGTGGAGAAAAATGATCTGAATCAAAAAATATCCGAATTATAATAAAAAAGAACGGTGGAAGACAAGCCGCCCGACGCAAAAATCGAAAGATTCGTGCGGGGCAGGGGATTGGATTCCGCCGTTCTTTTATACAAAAAGAGGAGCGACAAATGCCGCTCCTCGAAGGGAAGTTAAGATTCAACCGTTTCCCAGACCGTGGGAACGCCGTTTTCATCGTAGTGCCAATAGTTGCCCTCGGTAGTGGGCTGGGTTTCGGAGTAGTAGTAAACGGTGGCGACGGTGAGGTAAATGTTGATGTCAGCCCACTCCTCTGCTGTGCCTGTGTAATACACGGTGGTAAGGTTGGGGCAATGATAGGCAAAAGCATCGATGCTCGTGACACTGCTCGGAATCGTGATGCTCGTCAAGGAAGGGCATTCATAGAACGCAAAATTGAAGATGCTTGTCACACTATCGGGAATCGTAATGCTCGTCAAGGAAATGCAAACGGAGAACGCGAATGAATAGATTTCATAATTCTTTCCGTTACAATTTGCCGGCAAGGTCAATGCGGTTTCGGTTCCCGTATAACCTATCAGATAGCAAATATCTCCATCCTCATAGAATTGGTAGCCGTTTGTATCCGTCCAAAGCTTGCTATTTCCTTCTGTTGCAGTATATACGTTCAAGGCGTAATAACCAATATATCCGTAATCGGAACTTCCCTTGGTAATGGAGAGAGATGAAAGATTATAAACCTCTACAAGCTTATAGCACTCCTCGAACGCATAATTGCCGATGCTCGTGACACTGCTCGGAATTGTAATACTCGTCAAGGCAATGCAACAATCGAACGCATAATCGCCGATGCTCGTGACCCTGCTTGGAATCGTAATGTTAGTCAACGAAAAGCAACCGGAGAACGCAGAATTGCCGATGCTCGTGAGTTGGCTGTTCTCGCCAAACGTGACGCTTGTCAAGAAAATGCAACCGGAGAACGCAGAA
>JAZRIE010000098.1:0-2837 GCA_045645105.1 Eubacteriales bacterium
TCGGAATGAGAATACCGAACGTACCCCAAGAGGTTCCCGTTGCAAAGCTCGTTCCGCAGGCGATCAGGAAGAAGATCGCGGGGATCAGCGCGTTGGCAAGTCCGCTTTCGGCAAGGCTTCCCATGTTGCTTTCAACGAAGGCGCGTGCGTCAAGATATCCGCCCTTCGCCCCCATGATACCGCTGAGCGTCCATGCAAAGATCAGGATCAGGATCGCGGGAACCATCGAGCGGAAGCCCTTGGTCAGGCTATCCATGCACTCGGAAAAGCTGAGTGCCTTGGTCGCGATGTAGATCACGAAGGTCAAGATCAGCGCGATCACAGAGCCGACTCCAAGCGAAAGACCTGCGTCACAGTTTGAAAACGCCTCGATCACGTTTGCCGACTGAAGCTCGGAGACCATATTGCCGTCCCAGTCGTAGAAAAATCCGTTGTAGATCATCGATCCCACGCAGCATACGATCAAAAGCACGATCGGAACCACCAGATGCCATACCTTGCCGTTCGGCTTTGCGTCGGCATCGAGATCCTCGGAGGGAAGATCGGTCTCGCCTGCAAGCAGGTCGCCCGTGGTCTCGGCAATGGTCTCGTTTCTCTTCATCTTGCCAAAATCAAGACGCAGAACGATCAGTGCAAGCATCATCAGAATGGTCAGAATTGCGTAAAGGTTGAACGGAATGGTCATGATAAAGGTCACGATCGCATTGTCGCTGTCAAGAAATCCGCTGACAGCCGCCGCCCACGACGAGATCGGTGCGATGATACAAATGGGAGCCGCCGTTGAGTCGATGATGTAGGCAAGCTTGGAACGGCTGACCTTGAATTTGTCGGTTACGGGACGCATGACCGAGCCAACCGTAAGGCAGTTGAAATAGTCGTCCACGAAGATCAGACATCCGAGCGCCACGGTGGAAAGAAGCGCACCCTTTTTGCTCTTGAGTCTCTTGCTTGCCCACTCTCCATAGGCACGCGTAGCACCCGTTTGCGCGAGAATGACCGCAAAAATACCGAGAACCACGAGGAATACGAGGATTCCGCCGTTTTCTCCGAGCTTTCCGGCGATCAGCATGATCAGATACGAGAATGCGTTCAGCACGTTACCATTGGTATAAAGCAGCGCGCCAACCAGAATTCCCACGAACAGCGAGGGATAAACCTTTTTTGTGAGCAACGCCAATGCAATTGCCACGATTGCGGGCAAAAATGCCCAAAAAGTTCCTGACATAAAAACCTCCCTAAATATAATTGATAGTTGCATTATACCATTAAATTGTAATTTTGTCAATTGATTTTTGAATTTTATGAAAATTTTTTGTACCTTTTGTTGAAAAAGACCGCATAAAGTATTATAATGGAAGAAAACGAAACGAAAAAGGAGATCCTTTATGCCGTCGGTTGAACACAATTGCGAATCCTGCATTTTTTACGATTACGACGAGGATTACGACACCTACGCCTGTCAGATGAACCTCGACGAGGATGAAATGGTACAATTCCTATCGGGACACACGCGCGCCTGTCCCTACTATCGCTTCTACGACGAATACAAAAGCGTGCAAAAGCAAATATAAGTATTTTCAAAGGGCTGTTATTGATTTTCAGGACAGTCCCTTTATTTTTTCATCTTGATCTGCAGGGGACTTACCCCCATTCGCTTCTTAAAAGCCTTGGAGAAATTAAAAACATCCTCATATCCGCAAAGGTGCGCCGATTCCTCTACCGACATTCCCTGCTTCAGCAATCTCGTTGCCTCCTCTATACGCGTGGAGATCAGATATTCCTGCACCGTCTGTCCCGTTTGCTGCTTGAAAATACGCGACAAATAGCGTCTGTCCAAATTCAGCCGCTCGGCGATCTGCTCCACTCGAAGCGGTTGGATATACAACGCCTGAACAATATCCTTCACGCGCCTGACATAGTCGTTTTTCGTTTTCTTTTCCTCGAATAGCTCGGCGTAAAGAGAAAACAGGAGCGAGGCGACACGGTATTCGGGAAGCGTGCTGTGTTCTGTCGCAAGCACCTTTTTCATAAAGCTCGACGGAAAAGCGATCACCGTCGGAAGCTCTGAGAAATGCGCCGAAAGTGCTCCGTCAAAGGCGATCCATTGGTAGCACCAAGGATCCTCGGCGTCTGCCGTGTAGGTCACGATCTCGTCAGGGTGGATCAGGAAGGCTTCTCCTGCGCTTGCGATATATTCGTGTCCCTGCTTAAAGATCCTCCCCGTTCCGCTTACAACGTAATGGATCAAGGTATATTTCCGCACGTAAGGACCAAACGAATGCCCCTTGGCGCATTGCTCGTATCCGAAAAACAAGGGGTTGAGATCGGCAAAATGCCGATTTATCAGAACGCATTCCGTTATCATTGCTTTCACCTCCAACCAATTATAGTTACATTATAACATATTTTGGTTACAAAATGCAATACCATTTCAAAAAAAATCATGCTATAATATTCTTGCCAACAAAAATATTGATAGGCAAATTTACCAACCAAGGAGTGTTGAACAAATATGAAGATCACATTTATGGGTGCAGGAAGCACCGTCTTTACCAAAAACGTGCTGGGCGACACCCTTCTCTGCCCCGATTTTTCTGACATTGAAATTGCACTTTACGACATTGAAGGCGCACGTCTTGAGGAGTCCTACCTGCTGATCACGGCAATGAACCAAAGCATCAACGAGGGACGCGCCTCCGTCAAAAAGTATCTTGGCACAGAGGAACGAAAGGACGCACTTCGCGGTGCGGATTTCGTGATCGACGCCATTCAGGTCGGTCTCTACGACCCCTGCACCATCATAGACTTTGAGGTCCCCAAAAAGTACGGTCTGCGTC
>JAZRIE010000099.1:0-6738 GCA_045645105.1 Eubacteriales bacterium
GATACACGGTTGTACTTCCTCCTGCTCTTTTGCGGGATACGGCAAAGCCACCATCTCGCAAAGATTCTCTTGACCGACAATTTTTCGAACGCGGGTATCGGTCTCCCGCAAAAGCTTTTCTATATTGCTTCTATGTTGTCCCACGATCTTGGAAAGCTCCCGCGTGGGAAGCTCCAAAATCACGCTCTGACCGAGCAGGTGGGACGCTTGCAGAGCCTTTACAAGCTCTCCGTAGTAGTATTCGTTCCAAACGAGCTCCCCGAGCGCGGGGTGATTTGCCCCTGCCATGACCTTGTCCGCGTCGGTCAGCTCCTCGCTCGAGCATAGTCCGATGCGAATACACGGAACGCCCTCTGCGAGAAACACGCGCAAAACGGCGGCACTGCGCCGCACGGCGTCGTCCTGTGTCAGAGGCGTGTACGAGCCGTTCTCGGTCATATTGGCAAGCGGGGTGTCGTAAAAGACGACCGTGGGATAGATCCGCGCCGCCGAAGCACCCAGCGCGCAGATCGTGCGTGCCGTCTCGATCTCGGACGCAGGCGTTGCCGACGGAAGCCCGATCATCATCTGCCCCACGAGGTCAAAGCCTGCGTTCACGACTGCGCGGCAAGCGTCGATCGCCTGCTCCTTGGTATGTCCGCGGCGACACGCCGCAAGTACCTTATCGTCCATGCTTTGCAATCCGAGCTCGATCACTCTGACCGCGTAATGCGACAGAAGCGAAAGGATCTCGTCCGAAATATAATCGGGACGCGTGGAGAGTCTGATCGACGTAACACGCCCCGCGCTGACGTACTCCTGCGCGGTCTCGAGAAGTCGGATCATCAGGTCTCTGTCGATGCCCGTAAACGAGCCGCCGAAAAAGGCGATCTCGGTCTCGCATGACGCGGGGATCGTGGCAAGTGCCGTTTCGATCTGCTCTCTCACGGTCTCCTCGCGAAACGCCTGACAGCCCGAGATCGAACGCTGATTGCAAAACACGCATTGGTTGGGACAACCGAGGTGCGGAATGAAAATGGGAATATTGCGGTGCGGCATATCAACACTCAATGCCGAACAGACATAGCGCGTCCTTTGCCGCAGCCTGCTCCGCGCTCTTTTTCGAGTGTCCCTTGCCGCAGCCGATGCGGTTGGAATCGAGATAGACCTCTATCTCAAAGGTCTTGTCGTGATCGGGACCGCTCTCACGCAAAAGTCGGTATTCGAGCTTTCCCTGATCCTTTTGCACAAACTCCTGAAGCCTCGATTTGCAGTCGGCATGGTATCCACCCGCGTCGGGTAGCTTTTCCACGGCTTCCTTGATAAACGGCAACAGAAAATCGGCTACCGCTCCCATGCCGTTCATGGATCCCGCGTCGAGATAGATCGCCGCGAGCGTTGCCTCAAAGGCGTCGGCGATCACGGCAGGCTTATCGGCACCGCCGCTGTTCCGCTCGCCCTTGCCGAGCAGTAAAAACTCGCCAAGTCCGATCTTACGCGCATAGGTCGCAAGCGCGTCCTCGCATACCATCGCGGCACGCATGCGTGTCAGATCTCCTTCCGGAAGATTGGGAAATCGCTTGTACAGAAAATCACTTGTGATAAGAGACAGCACCGAATCTCCCAAAAATTCCAGCCGCTCGTTGCAGAGCAGGTGGTGATTATGCGCCCCCGTCTCGTTGGCAAACGAGGAGTGTGTCATCGCGCGGCGCAAATAATCGATGTTATGAAATTGATATCCGATCCGATTTTGCAGATCCTCTAATGTAAGTGCCAACCTACGAACCCTCCTTTCCGAATATTTTCAACTGACGAATCACGACTCTGCCGACTGTTCCTTCTCTTTTGCCGCCTTTTTGCGCTCGGCATACGCCTTTGCCGCCTCTGCGATCTCATAGACCGCGCCCGAGCCTGCATAGTCGATCGCCTGACGGATCGCATTCTTGAACGCCTTTGCGTCCGACGAGCCGTGCGCCTTGATCACGGGCTTGGAAATGCCGAGGATCGGCGCGCCGCCGTGCTCGGAAGGATCAAGATCCTTTTTCATGCCCTTCAGCTGCGGCTTCATGGTCAGTGCCGCCACCTTGGTGATAGGCGTGCTGTAAAAGACCTCTTTCATCTTTTTGAGGATCATTTTCCCAACGCCCTCCATGGTCTTGAGCAGAATATTGCCCGTAAAGCCGTCGGTCACAAGCACGTCGCACACGTCGAACGGAAGCACACTTCCCTCAACGTTGCCCACGAAGTTGATGTCGGGATTCTCTCCGAGTCTCTTATACGCCGCCTGCTGAAGCTCGGTTCCCTTGCATTCCTCAGCGCCGTTGTTGAGCAGTCCCACGCGGGGAGACTCCACTCCGTAGACCTTGCGCATATAAGCCGCGCCCATCACGCCGAATTGCTCGAGATTTTCCTCGGTCACGGTCACGTTTGCGCCCGTATCGAGAAGCAGGACGGGATTTTGACAAGGCAATACCGTGCCGATGCCCGCGCGCTGGATCCCCTTGACCTTGCGCACGATCAGCGTCGCTCCCGTGAAGAGCGCACCCGTGTTGCCCGTGCTGACGAACGCGTCTCCCTTGCCCTCTGCGAGCATGCGCAATCCCACGGACATGGAAGAATCGTCCTTTCCGCGCACCACGCAAACGGGGTTGTCCTCCATGGTGATCACGGTCTCGGTGTGTACGATGTCCATGCGTCGAATGTCAAGGTTGTTTTCCGACGCCACACGCTCGATCTCTCGCTTGTCGCCAACCAGAATAAAGGTCGCGTTCAGCTCGTTCGCCGCCATCACAACACCCTTTACGGTCTCCTCGGGGGCATTGTCGCCACCCATTACGTCAACAATAATTTTCATATCCATTCCACGGCGCAATTTGCCGTTCCTTCGTTCATTTTTTGATGGAAAGAGACGCTTTACGACTTCTCACAGAAGCCCTCGATCAGAGCCAGCGCACGCTCCGCAAGCTTTTCGTTCTTAGCCACCTTACCGCCCTTTACGCGGTAGCCAAGCGGCGGAACGATACCGAAATTGGCGTTCATGGGAGTAAAGCTCCCCACACCGCCACGGCTGACGTAAGCCGCCATCGCGCCGATCATCGTCTCCTCGGGATAGAGCATCGCGTCCTCACCGAGCGCGCGTCTTGCCGCATTTACGCCTGCCACAAGTCCGCTCCCCGCCGACTCCACGTACCCCTCCACACCGGTCATCTGCCCCGCAAAGAAGATCTTGGGCGACCTTATCATGGAGTAATCCGCCGCCAGCATTCCCGGCGACTGCAGATAGGTGTTGCGATGCATCACGCCAAAGCGTAAGAACTCGGCATTCTCAAGCCCCGGGATCATGCGGAAGACTCTTTTTTGCTCGAGAAAGGTCAGGTGCGTTTGAAATCCGACCAGATTGAACATCGTCCCCGCCGTATTCTCCTTGCGGAGCTGTACCACGGCGTAGGCTTCCTTCCCCACGCGCGGATCGATCAGTCCGACCGGCTTGAGCGGACCGTACCGAAGCGTATCGTAGCCGCGTCTTGCCATGACCTCCACGGGCATACAGCCCTCGAAGACCTTGAGTGTCTTTTGACTGTCGCGATCGAATTCCTTCAGCTCGGCTTCCTCAGCAGAGATCAGAGCCTCGTAAAAGGCGTCGTACTGCTCGCGCGTCATGGGACAGTTGATATAGTCGGCGTCGCCCTTGTCGTAGCGCGACGCAAAAAAGGCAACGTCCATGTTAATGCTTGTAAAATCCACGATGGGTGCCGCCGCGTCAAAGAAGTGCAAGCCCTCGCATCCAAGCGTATTGGAAATATAATCCGCCATCGCGTCCGAGGTGAGAGGTCCCGTCGCGATCACCGTGACGGTGTCGTCCTTGACCTCTGTGACCTCTTTTTCCACCACCTCAATGAGGGGGTGATTTTTGATCTTTTCGGTAATATATTCGGAGAACAGAACGCGATCGACCGCAAGCGCCGAGCCTGCGGGGACGCGCGTGGCATCTGCCGCCTCCATCACGAGCGAGCCGAGACGGCGCATCTCCTCCTTGAGAAGACCCACGGCATTTGCCGTGCTGTCCGAGCGCAATGAGTTGGAGCAAACAAGCTCGGCAAAGCTGCTTGCGTGGTGCGCGGGCGTATATTTTTGCGGCTTCATCTCGTACAGACGAACCGAAACACCGCGCCGCGCCGCCTGCCAAGCCGCCTCACAGCCCGCGAGTCCCGCGCCAAATATTTCAATGCAATTCTGCATATTCGATCAATCCTCGCTGACCGTAGCCGTGTCGGTCTCGCTCATCTCGCGCGTATATCCACAGTCGGTGTCGTGGCAGACCAAGAGATTTTTACCCTTTTTGCGGAACAACAGCTTGCCGCAGTCGGGGCAGGTCTGCTTCATGGGCATATCCCAAGACGAAAAATCACATTCGGGATATTTTTCACAGCTATAAAAGACGGTATGATTGCGACCGTACTTGGTCACGATCTTCGAGCCACACTTGGGGCAATCCACCCCCGTCTCGCGCACGCGCGCCTTGGTAAACTTACACTCGGGGTAACGGCTACAAGCATAGAAGCTTCCGAACTTACCCGTGCGAAGCACCATATCCGAGCCGCATTTCTCGCACTTGAAATCGGCGATCACGGGCTCCTTCTTTTCTTCCTTCTCCTCGCTCTCCGAGGTCTCCTGCGCGGCGGGTGCCGTCAGAGGACGCGTGTTGCGACAGGTAGGATAGTTCGGGCAAGCCGCAAATTTTCCAAAGCGACCGTTGCGCACGATCATACGGCTTCCGCACTTGTCGCAGGTAAAGTCGGTCTCCTCGGGCGGAATCTCGATGCTGTTCTCACCGATCGTCTTTTCAGCCTTCTCAAGAAGCTTGGAGAAATCTGCCCAGAAGCTGCTCAGCACGTTGTTCATGGTCTCCGTGCCGTTCTCGATCTCGTCAAGCTCGTTCTCCATTTCTGCGGTAAAGCCGTAGTCCACGATCTTTTCAAAGTTCTCAAGCATCAGCTTGTTGGTGACCTCACCAAGCGGCGTGGGTACGAAAGCCTTGCCCTCGCGCTTGACGTAGTTGCGCGAAAGGATCGTGGTGATGATGGCAACGTAGGTACTCGGACGACCGATGTCAAGATCCTTGAGCATCTGGATCAGCGACGCGTCGTTGAAGCGCACGGGCGGCTCGGTAAAGTGTTGGGTAAGATTTGCGTCGTCCGCATTCAGCTTTTGACCCTGTGTCAGCTCAGGCAGACGAATATCCTTGACCTCTGCGGGATCGTCGGCACTCTTGCCCGTATCCTCCTCGCTCTGCTCGTACACCGCCATATATCCTTGGAATTTGACCGAATATCCGCTTGTACGGAACAGATAGCCTGCGCAATCAAAATCAATGGTGATGGTATCCAAAACCGCCGACTCCATCTGGCTTGCAATGAAGCACTCCCAGATCAGCTTGTAGAGCTTGAACTGATCGTTTGTAAGCTGCTTGCGGATCTTTTGAGGCTCCAGCTCCACGCGTGCGGGACGAATTGCCTCGTGCGCGTCCTGAGCGCCTGCCTTGGATTTATAAACGCGAGGCGTTTCGGGGCAATATTCCGCGCCGTAACGCTCCTGAATGAACTCGCGTGCCGATGCCTGCGCGTCGGCTGAAATGCGGACCGCGTCGGTACGCATATAGGTGATAAGACCTTGTACGCCGCCAAAGTCCGCGCCGAGATTGATACCCTCGTAAAGCTCCTGCGCGACCTTCATGGTGCGCTGAGATTGGAAGCCGAGCTTACGGAATGCCTCCTGCTGGAGCGAGGAGGTGGTAAAGGGCGCGGCGGGCGTTTTGTGGCGCGCCGCCTTCTTGACGGTATTGACAGTATACGCCTTGCCGTTCACGGCATTGGCAACAGCCTGCGCTTCAGCCTCGTTGTTCAGGCGAAGCTTGCCGTTCTGATCTCCCCAGAAATGGACGACGAACTGTCTTTCATCGGGACCGTAAAGCGTGGTGTCGATCGACCAATATTCCACGGGAACGAAATTACGGATCTTCTCCTCACGCTCCACGATGATCTTGGTGGCAACCGACTGCACGCGTCCCGCACTCAGTCCGCTCTTGACGTTCTTCCAGAGCAGAGGGCTGAGCTTATAGCCGAGGATACGGTCGAGAATGCGTCGCGTTTGCTGAGAATTTACGAGGTTCATGTCGATGGGACGGGGCGACTTGATCGCCGCCTTGACCGCCGTTTTGGTGACCTCGTTGAAGCAGATACGCTGTGTTTTTTCTACGGGAATTCCAAGAGCCGCGGCGAGATGCCATGCGATAGCCTCTCCCTCGCGGTCAGGGTCGGTTGCAAGGAAGATCTTGTTTGCCGCCTTGGCTTCCTTGCGGATCTCCTTGATCAGGTCCCCCTTCCCTCGGATATTGATATAATGCGCCTCAAAGTCGTGCTCGATATCCACGCCCAGAGAGCTTTTGGGAAGATCTCTGACGTGTCCAAAGGACGCGATCACCTTATAATTTGTACCCAGATACCCCTTCACGGTCAAAGCCTTTGAAGGAGACTCCAAAATGACCAGATTATTTGCCATGTTTTTTTCCTCTCTTTGATTGGTAATGTTGCGATCGTCCTGCTTCAGGACCTTGTATATAGTGCACCCGGAAGCTTTTGTATCAGCCCCAGAATTTCAAGCATTGTCAAAGCCGCGATCATATCTCCGTAGGGATAACCAAGATTTCCGAGCGCATCCGCTGTTACGGATCGGTCGTCGGGGATCGCCTCCAGCACCGCC
>JAZRIE010000100.1:0-4332 GCA_045645105.1 Eubacteriales bacterium
GGGATTCCCTTTAAGCTCGGAACTACTGTTCTTGATATAAACGAGGATAAGACCGTCACCGCAACAAATGAGAATGACGGAGTCTTCAAAATACAGGCAAAAGCAATTATCCTTGCAATGGGATGCAGAGAGCGCTCAAGAGGAGCACTTAATATAGCGGGAAGCAGACCCGCCGGTGTTTACAGTGCGGGAACGGCACAAAAATTTGTCAACCTAAAGGGCTACATGCCGGGTAAAAACGTGGTGATCCTCGGTTCAGGTGACATCGGACTGATCATGGCACGCCGCATGACGCTCGAGGGTGCCAAGGTTCACGCGGTCTGCGAGCTGATGCCCTATTCGGGCGGCTTGGCGCGCAACATCGAGCAATGCCTGAACGATTTCAACATTCCGCTCCGTCTGAGTCACACCGTGGTCGAGATCCACGGAAAGGACCGTCTTGAGGGCGTTACCATCGCCAAGGTGGACGAGCGTCGCCGTCCCA
Source organism: Eubacteriales bacterium (assembly GCA_045645105.1). Lineage (GTDB taxonomy): Bacteria > Bacillota > Clostridia > Oscillospirales > CAG-272 > UMGS1865. The sequence goes on from JAZRIE010000100.1 coordinate 485, forward strand.
TCGCCGAGACACGCGAGTATATCCCCTGCGATACCCTGCTTCTGTCGGTCGGTCTGCTCCCCGAAAACGAGCTTTCCAAGACCGCGGGCGTACCGCTTGACCGCATTACGGGCGGTGCCTTGGTTGATCAGGATCGCCAGACCGAGGTCGACGGCATCTTTGCCTGCGGAAACGTCCTGCACGTACACGATCTCGTGGACTACGTCTCCGAGGAAGCCGAGATCGCGGGCAAGAGTGCTGCGGCTTATATTCAGGGCGTAAGCGCAGAAAAGGTAGACGTGGCGCTGCACACCGACGGCAAGATCCGCTACACCGTTCCTCAGCGGATCACACAAAAGAAGGACGTGTCGGTCTTCTTCCGCGTTGCCGACGTTTACCGAAACGTGACCGTGAAGGTCAAGAACGGCGACACCGTCGTATTCTCCCGCAAGAAGGTCAAGGTTGCCCCGGGCGAGATGGAAAGCATCACGCTCAAGCCCGAAGCCTTTGAGGGTGCAACCGATCTCACCTTTGAATTGGAGGTACAGTAATATGACTCGCGAATTGACTTGTATCGTCTGCCCCAAGGGTTGTCAGATGACAGCAGAGCTTGAGGACGGCAAGGTAACCAACGTTGCGGGATTTACCTGCCCGCGTGGGAAGCAGTACGCGATCGACGAATGCACGCATCCTATGCGCACCATTACCTCGACCGCACGCGCAGAAAACGGAGCGGTCGTTCCCGTTAAGACCAACAACACGATCCCCAAGGAGCTGATGTTTGACTGCATGCGCGAGATCAACCGCGCAGTCGTCAAGCTTCCCGCACGCATTGGAGACGTTCTGATCGAGAACGTCCTCGGCACGGGAGCCGACGTGATCGTGACCGCAAATATGAATTGACAAAATGCAAAAATGAGAACCCGCCCTGAGTGCTTAGGTGTGGGTTCTCAATCTTTTATTGTATCCACCATTCGGGCGTCAGCTCGCCGAGCGTCATGACGCGCCCCGTCCGATAATCCATCAGGATCTCGACGTCCTTATAGGTTTTGGGCATCAGCTGTACCATTAACTCACGGCAAGCACCGCAGGGTGCTCCGTTCGTTCCATCGGGCATGATCGCCAAGACCTTTTCGATCTCGGACTCCCCGTTTGTGATCATATTGAAGATGGCGTTCCGCTCAGCACAGATACCGAGCGTGGAGCAGGTGTCCACGCAGACCCCCGTGTAGATCCTTCCCGATTTCGACAGAATCGCGGCAGAGACCTCGCCGCAGGTCACGTAGTCCGAAATACGGCGTTCTTTCAAAACCGCCTTTGCGGCGTCATACATTTCCATCCAGATTCTTTCCATAGCGTCTCCTTTGAAAAACTTTCCTTTTAAATCAAATTTTTGTAGGCTGTCACGCCTCTATCAGATAGGCACGGCAGGGTGCGCCCTCAAAGCCCGCGAGACAGAGCGGCAAGGCACTTAAAAAATAGCGTCCCTCGACAACGTCCGTCAGAACAATGCCTTCCAGAAGAACGACCTCTGCCCCAAGCAGGATCAGATGCACCTGCATAGGTGCGTTTTCGGGTCCTACCGTCTGGCTTTCGTTCCCAATCAATTTGACACGTGCCGATGCAAATACGCGTGCGGCATCCTCGGTAACGGTCGCTTTCCCCGCGATCAGGATCCGCTCGTCTGCCCCTGCCGCCGTCGCTTTTTGGAGGATCCTTTTCGCGTCCTCTTCTGTCACGTCACCCTCGTGGCGTGCCACAAAGCAATCGCCCACAAAGTATTCGGGCGGTATCCCGTCAACGGTCCTTCCGTCCCTGATAAAATGCGACGGCGCGTCCACGTGTGTGCCGTTGTGCGCCCCCATAAAGAACTGTGACAGATTGTACACTGCCCCCTGCTCCATGCTGCTGATCCGCTCGCCGCGCGGCGCGGGATCCCCCGGGAATACCCGACAGGACAGGATCTCTTGCGAAATATCAATGATTCTCAAAACAACCACTCCTTTATAATTTTTCTTGTCGGTCGGTCGTGCAACCGACGACAAAAGCATACAAGGCAACCAGCCCCGCGCTCAGAAGTGCACCACCGATAATATCGGTCACCCAATGCACACCCGAAAGCAGTCTGCCGATCACCATAAAAACAACGAACGACGCGATCAAAAGCATCACACATCGACGAACCCACGCACCTTTGATGCGGTCACGCAGTTGCAATGCGGCAGTTGGCATCACGCACGTCACAAGCAGTGTCGTTGACGACGGATAGGACGCCTCTAAAACGCCCTCAATCAGTACGGGACGAAAATTGACCACCATGACCTCAAAAAGAACGAACGTCGCCGCCACAACGAGATAAAAGCCGCCAAGGACGAACAGACTGTGATCTACCATGGAAAGCTTTTTTCGTCTGGTCCACTGCACGAGTCCAAGCAACGCAAAGCCCATGGCTGTGCCGATTGGAACAAGTCCCAACCAATCTGTGATCGTATAAAGCGTCATATGCACGCCCGTCAGTGCATGTACAGATCGGTTCAAAGCGGCAAAGCCGACGCTTGAACCACACGGTCCGATCGCCCTCACGTCGATCACACGCAACGCGACCGTCCACAACACGAACGCGGCAAGCAGACATACCGCCGCATAAAGTCTGTTTTGATTTCTTTTCTTCATCCTCCAAAAACCATCCTTTTTTGTATTCGGCTCTCGCCAACATACAGTTTAACGGAAGGCGGAAGAAAAATCAAGAAACGATCCGTCACGTCGGTGACACGCTTCGTGTCATTTCGATCTGACGAGAAAAAACACCTTGACCATCATGGGAATAAGTGCAAAAACAGCGGCGTAGGGCTGTCGGCTCACGATAAACAGCAATAAGGCAATTCCTCCCAACGCAAACGAGGGGATACCCTTTATCCTCGACCAAAGCGAGCACTGCCAATTCCAAAGAACAAGCGACAAAACGCCCCATACCGCAGTTGAGATCACAATGTCAAAATACAAAAGCTTCAACCACCAAGCAACCTGCGCCAGCGAAAGCAGCGACACGCCGTACACCGCACCGCCCATTTCCTGACCAAACAGCGGCAGAAACAGAAGCAGGACGAAGGAAAGATCAAGCAATGCGAACACCGTCTCGCGCAAATGCTTCCCCTTTTGCTTTTGGTCCGCCTCGGCAATGGTCAAGACCTCGCCCGACGACAAAAGCTCGTCAACCGTGACCGAAAAGAACTTTGCTATTGACTTTAAAGAGTCGATGCTGGGATACCCTCTGCCCGACTCCCATTTTGAGATCGCGGTTCGGGACACGTACAGCTTTTCGGCAAGCTCCTCTTGCGTAAGTCCCTTCTGTTTTCTTAATTCCTGAAGTTTTTCGTTAAATTCCATATCAAATCCTATTTAAACCACATTATATTCTCACCAACAAATTGGAATTGGCTCAAATGAAAAATTCTTTGTTTTTCATTACAAAGTTATAGTTTAGTTCATTTAAGTTATCCTCATAATCACAGAAAGCATTGTCACATTCTTCAAGAATTTCATCAAATTCGTCGCTTTCCAGCTCATCCAACATTTCCTCTCTCTCATCTCTGTCAACAGGAATATCACGCCCAAATGCTGAAATTGCTTTTTGGCAAATCGCCGCTGTTGCATTTGCTCCGATAGCGGTAAATGCTCCTACTAATTCGTTAGAGAAATTGCCGCTGGAATTATAGAAAAATTGAGACAAGCCTCCGTTGTTAACTTCCATTTCAAGCGTTTGTGTAATATAGAAGATTCGTTCCGCTTCACTCAAAGCAGACATATCTTCACCATATTGAGTTTTGTTATCAAGATGCTCTGTCATAGCCACAACAAAATCGTTTGTG
>JAZRIE010000101.1:0-4139 GCA_045645105.1 Eubacteriales bacterium
AGTGCTTTACTTATAAAATTTTTTGTGGTATACTATACGAAGATACTTATAATTTCGGAACGACCGATGCGCGGAGGCTTTTATGCAATCGAATCCCTTTGTTCTCAAAAGTGAATATTCACCCACGGGAGACCAACCCGAGGCGATCCGCGCCTTGGTGGAGGGGATCGAGCGCGGCGACCGCATGCAAACGCTGCTTGGCGTGACGGGATCGGGCAAGACCTTTACCATGGCGAACGTGATCAAGGAGGTCAACCGTCCCACGCTGATCCTGGAGCCCAACAAAACGCTTGCGTCGCAGGTCTGCTCCGAGATGCGCGAGTTCTTTCCCGATGCCGCCGTGGAATATTTCGTCTCGTATTACGATTATTACCAGCCCGAGGCGTACATCCCCGGCAAGGATATGTATATTGAAAAGGACGCGCTGATCAACGACGAGATCGACCGTCTGCGACACAGTGCCACAAGTGCGTTGTTTGAGCGACGTGACGTCATTATCGTCGCGTCGGTATCCTGCATCTACTCCTTGGGAGATCCAAGTGAATACCAAGGACTTGTTTTGGCGATCAGACCCGGCTCGCAGATGAGCCGCGACATTTTTATTCGCAAGCTCGTGGCAAACAGCTATAACCGAAACGATATGTCACTCGTGCGTGATTGCTTCCGCGTTAACGGCGACACGGTCGAGATCATTCCTGCGAATATGAACGACAGCGCATTGCGCGTGGAGTTTTTCGGAGACGAGATCGACCGCATCTCCGAGATCAATATCGTCACGGGAGAGCTGAAGCGACTGCTGAATTACGCGGCGATCTATCCCGCCACGCACTACGCGGTCTCGGATGAAAAAAGGGAGGCGGCACTTGCGCAGATCGAGCGCGAAATGGTAGAACGTGCGCTCTTTTTCGAGTCCGAGGGAAAGCTGATCGAGGCACAGCGCATTCGCGAGCGCGTCAGATACGACCTTGAAATGCTCCGCGAGATCGGCTTTTGCTCGGGCGTGGAGAATTATTCGCGCGTGCTGTCGGGCAGACCCGAGGGCTCGACGCCGTTTACGCTGCTCGACTATTTCCCCGAGGATTTTGTTCTGTTCGTGGACGAGTCTCACGTCACCATTCCGCAGGTGCGCGGCATGAGCGGCGGTGACACGGCGCGCAAAAAGAACCTCGTGGACTATGGCTTCCGTCTTCCGTCGGCATACGACAACCGTCCGCTCTTTTTTGAGGAATTTGAACAAAGTATTCATCAGGCGGTCTTCGTCAGTGCCACACCGGGCGACTACGAGGACACCCACGCGGAGCAGGTCGTGGAGCAGATCATTCGCCCCACGGGACTGCTCGATCCCGAGGTCGAGGTACGCCCGATCGAGGGGCAGGTGGACGATCTGATGGGAGAAATCCGCACACGTGCCGCAAAAAACGAACGCGTTCTCGTCACCACGCTCACCAAAAAGATGGCGGAGGACCTCACCGAATACTTTGAGAGCAACGGCATCCGCGTGCGCTATATCCACTTCAACGTGGATACGATGGAGCGCATGGAGATCATTCGAGACCTGCGGCTTGGCGTATTCGACGTGCTGGTCGGTATCAACCTTTTGCGCGAGGGCTTGGATATTCCCGAGGTCTCACTCGTTGCGATCCTCGACGCCGACAAGGAAGGCTTTTTGCGAGCCGAGCGGTCGTTGATCCAGACCATCGGACGCGCGGCGCGAAATGCCGAGGGCAAGGTGATCATGTACGCCGACGAGATCACAAGATCCATGAGAGCGGCGATCACCGAAACCACCCGCCGCCGCACCATTCAGGACGAATACAACAAGGCGCACGGTATCGTCCCCAAGACGGTCGTCAAGGGCATCCGCGACGTGATCGAGGTGGGAACGACCGAGGAAAAGAGCGGCAAACGCGGCAAGCGGGGCGAGCCTTCGGAGAGAGCGCTGAGCAAGAGCGAGAAGGAGAAGCTGATTGCCGAGCTGACCGCCGAGATGAAGCGTGCCGCACAGAAATTGGAGTTCGAGCAGGCGGCGTTCCTGCGGGATCAGATCAAAAAACTGCGATAAATGTTGTTCGCACTGTCAAAATGAGTGAAGGTTTTGGTCGAGCTTTTTCAAAAGCTCGCGCGGTGAAGGGCGCGTAGCCCTTCTCGCCGTCCGCAGACGGCGAAACCCCCCCTGCGGCGTTCTCTTTTGTGAGCTTTTCTCTTGCGCCTCCTTCCTGCAAGAGAAAAGCGGCTAAGGAGTTTTCGCTAATGAACCCTTTACGTACCATGATACAATTTCCAATTCAAAAAATCAGGAGCTGTAAATACAATGCCCAATCAAATTTCGATCCGCGGTGTGCGGGTTCACAATTTAAAGAATATCGACGTGGAGATCCCGCGCGACAAGCTCGTGATCCTCACGGGAATGTCGGGGTCGGGGAAGTCGTCGTTGGCGTTTGACACGATCTACGCCGAGGGACACCGCCGCTTTGTGGAGTCGCTTTCTTCCTACGCGCGAATGTTCCTCGGACAGCTGGACAAGCCCGACCTTGATTCGATCGAGGGGCTTTCCCCCGCCATTTCGATCGACCAGAAGACCACCTCGAAAAATCCGCGCTCGACCGTGGGTACCGTCACCGAGATCTACGACTATCTCCGTCTGCTTTACGCGCGCATCGGTGTTCCGCACTGTCCCGTCTGCGGCAAGGAGATCCGTCAGCAGACCACCGATCAGATCATCGACCGCATCATGACGCTCCCCGAGGGTGAGCGTTTTATGGTCTTGGCTCCCGTAGTGCGCGGACAAAAGGGTATGCACGAAAAGGTGCTTGCCGACGCAAAGCGGAGCGGCTACGTGCGCGTGCGCGTGGACGGAAATATGTACGATCTTTCCGAGGAGATCAAGCTCGACAAAAACAAAAAGCACGCGATCGAGATCGTGGTAGACCGTCTCGTCATGCGCGAGGGCATCGAATCGCGGCTTTCGGATTCGGTGGAGAACGCGCTGAACGCCGCCGAGGGGCATTTGATCATCGTCACCGTCCCGCGTGACGGCGGCGAGGCTCGCGAGCTTGAGTTTTCACAGAATTACGCCTGCGAGGAGCATAATATCTCGTTTGGCGAGCTTGAGCCGCGTATGTTCTCCTTCAATAATCCCACGGGCGCGTGTCCGCATTGCGCGGGACTTGGCGACCTGCAACGCATCGCCGCCGACCGTCTGATCCCCAACCGTGCGCTCTCACTCAGTCAGGGCGCGATCCAGGTCAACGGCTTTAAAACGCTCGAGGAGGAAAGCTGGAACGGTCCGCTCTTTTCGGCTGTGGGCGAGCGCTTTGGCTTTACGCTCGATACCCCCGTTTCGTCCTACACGCCCGAGCAATACGACAAGCTGATGTACGGTACGGGCGACGAAATTTACGATATTCACCGTTGGTACGGTCACGAGGAGCATCACCAAAAGGTGCGCTTTGAGGGCTTGGTGAAAATGATACAGACGCGCCGACAGATGATGGGGAACGACTATTACGACCAATTCGTTGAGGACGCGCCCTGTCCCGAATGTAATGGACAGAGGCTTGCGCCCGCGCCCTTAGCGGTCACCGTGGGGGGCTTGAATATTCACGAGCTTTGCTCGATGTCGGTCGAAAACGCACTCACGTTCGTCAATTCGCTCACCCTGACCGAGACCGAGCAGACCATCGCCGCCGAGATCCTCAAGGAGGTTCGCGCGCGGCTCGGCTTCCTTGTCAGCGTCGGACTTGACTATCTCACGCTCTCGCGCAAGGCGGGAACGCTTTCGGGCGGCGAGGCACAGCGCATTCGTCTCGCAACGCAGATCGGCTCGTCGCTCGTCGGCGTGCTGTACATTCTCGACGAGCCGAGCATAGGCCTTCATCAGCGCGACAATTCCAAGCTGATCGGCACGCTCATGCGACTGCGAGACCTCGGCAATACCGCCATTGTCGTGGAGCATGACGAGGAGACCATGGAAGGCGCCGACTATATCGTCGATATCGGTCCCGGTGCGGGCATTCACGGCGGCAGAGTGGTGGCACAGGGAACTCCCGCCGAGATCATGCGCGATCCCAATTCGATCACGGGCGCGTATCTTTCGGGACGCCGACGGATCGCCGTTCCCGACGCACGTCGGCGCGGGA
>JAZRIE010000102.1:0-1969 GCA_045645105.1 Eubacteriales bacterium
TAGGTATACTCGGCGGGCGTGGCTTTGATCAACGACTTTTGCGCCACGATCACGGCACGCTTGTCGCTTCGCGCGGCGTAAATAAACACGGTGGGATACGGGTAGACGACGTCGTGATCGAGCCGTCGGCAAAGGCGCATCTTCCCTCTTTTTTGGTATCCGCTGAGGTAGACGATATTCTCCTTGCGACGAAATCCGTAGTCGTCCGCGAGTGTTTCATCGAGATCCTCGTGAAACCGCTTGATGACGTATCTCATAGACTTATCCGACGGTGCGTGAACGAAGCAAAGAACAACGCAAAATGCCGCCAGAATAACGTAGATCGGAAAGAACATGCTCGTTGGAACCGTGCGAAAGACCATAAACACAAGCGGGATCAGCGCGATACGTCCGATCAGCGCGATGTTTCCCATATTGAGGAAAAATAAAATTCCGTTTTTCATAATGACGCCTCCTTTAGGTATGCTTTTCGTCATAGGCTTCCGACTCGCGCATCAGATAGCGCAAGAATGCGTTGCCCGAAAAGATCTGATAGTCTCCGACGCGGTCCGAATTATCCGCCTCGACGCGGCTTCCATCGATCTCAAGCATCGCGCGCTTCGGCACGGGATTGAGGATCAGGATCTTTTCACCGTCGCCGTCGGTTTCAAAGGTATAATTGATCTTCGAATCAATGTGAAAGAAAATGCGGTCGTCACCGTTGCCGCGGTCTGCCATGACAACAAACGGTCCTGCCTTCGCAGTCAGCGGCGAGGGAATATGCAGGGCAAACGTGCGGGTACAAAAGCCTTTGTCGTCCAAAACCATAACGTTACTGCGCTTGATGCTGGCAAGAATACGGCAGTAATAGGTCTTTCCGTTCGCCTTTATGCCGAAGGTGTAGCCCTTTCCGTCGAAAAAGAGCGAAAGGAACAGCCGCCGTGCGCCAAAAAGACGAAAGCCGAATTTTTTGCAGGTCTTTTTGATGTTATGTACCAGCAGGATGCGCTTGCGCAGAGCGAGAAACAACACGAGCGCGGTCAACGTACCGACAAGCCACCAAAACCACCGCTCCACCGAAAGGGTGGAAAGCAGCCATGAAAGGCTGATCACGAGCGGCAAAAAGTAGGAAAAAGCATATACACCGATCACATAAAGGAGCAGATGCCCCGCAAGACGCAGCACGAAACGGAAATAGCTGTAGGATTGCAGCTCCTTGATACGCGCCGATTTCCAAAGCTTGGTATGATAGAACTGCCCTATCCGCTGACTCCAAAGGTTGCGCGCGTCAATGCGAGAATGAACCGACAGAAGAAGCACGCCCACCGACCAAAACAGAAGCATCAGAATGCTTTTCAGCATCGGGTGCATATGCCCAAGCCCCGGGATCAAGCCGATCAAACGGATCGGATAAATGAATGCGTCGTGGTTTGGGAACAGAAGAAACAGCGCGGCAAGCGTGGCAAGCTCTGTCCAGAATACACTTGAGGAAAGCAGCTCACGCCGTTCCGCGGCAGGATCAAAGCCCGACGTTTTGTGTGCCGCCTGAAACGCAAGTCGCTCCGAGCGATGATAGACCGCAAAGGAAAGGATCACGGTATTCAGCACCAGATAGGTAAGCAGGGTTTGAAGCAACGGCTTCCATACGTTCGGGTAAGTCAGATATTCCTGCGTGTTCACCTCAAAGCTAAGCTCGAAGAGCACCTGCGTTATGCCGACCATAAAGGAAAAGATCAGGTACATCAGCACGCCGCGGATGACTGCTATAATGTAAGGAAATTTTTTGTATGTTGAAAACCTTTTTTGAAGCTCGTAGATATTGAATCCCATATTCTTCTCCTATTGAAAGCGCAATGGGCTTTACGATACCGCGTAAAGCCCACGTTCCTTCTTTATCGCCTGTCGGCTGTCTCAAAAGACTTTATCAATTCTCTTTACTCGCGATCTCCTTGACACTTGTAACAAGTCCTGCAAGGCTTTGAATCTCGGA
>JAZRIE010000103.1:0-4282 GCA_045645105.1 Eubacteriales bacterium
CAAGGCTATCATCGCATCTCTCCACGAGTTCAACCCCATGATGGGTCACCGTGGATGCCGTCTCGCAGTACCCTACCCCGAGATCGCAAAGATGCAGACCACCGCTGTCATCCGCGCTGCAATCAAGGTTCAGAAGGCTCACGCTGAGTGGACTGTAAGACCTGAGATCATGATCCCGCTGGTTGGCGACGTAAAGGAATTGAAGTACGTTAAGAACGTTGTGGTCGCAACTGCTGATGCAGAGATCGCTGCTGCAGGTGTCAAGCTCGACTACGAGGTTGGTACCATGATCGAGATTCCTCGTGCCTGCCTGACCGCAGACGAGATCGCGCAGAACGCAGACTTCTTCTGCTTCGGTACGAATGACCTGACCCAGATGACCTACGGCTTCTCGCGTGACGACGCAGGTAAGTTTCTTAGTGCTTACTACGACGCAAAGATCTTTGAGAACGATCCCTTTGCAAAGCTTGATCAGACCGGTGTTGGCAAGCTGATGAACATGGCAGTAACCCTCGGCAGACCCGCAAACAAGAACCTGCACGTAGGTATCTGCGGTGAGCACGGTGGTGACCCCACGTCGGTAGAGTTCTGCCACAGCATTGGCTTGGATTACGTTTCCTGCTCGCCCTTCCGCGTGCCGATCGCAAGACTCGCCGCTGCACAGGCTGCACTTAAATAAACAGGGAGTTTTTCTGAGCTTTTGAAAAGGCAAACCGCCTTATACACTAAGGCTTAACAAAATAAAATTACGACCTTGTAGAAGAAATTCTATGAGGTCGTTTTTTTTCGCTCTAAGTCTTGCAAAGCATCGTTGAAATAATGCAAACGGGCTTTTTTGCCTTTCGTGGGTAAGGAGAAGACAATATTTGCAATAAAAATCACAAGAAATTCAAAATTTTTGTTGTTGACTTTTGACTCTTTTTGTGCTATAATTTTTTTGTAAATGATTATATTAGAAAGGCTGTTTTTTGAATATGAAACAAGATCTGCTTACCGCTTATCGTGTCGTCCCCGTGGTTGTGATCAAGGAGCTTGACGATACGATCCCGACACTTTCGGCACTCTGCGAGGGGGGACTTCCCGTAGCCGAGATCACCTTCCGCACTGCATGTGCCGCTGATGCGATCGCATTGGGTGTGAAGACCTTCCCCGATATGCATATTGGAGCAGGTACCGTTATCAACGCCGAGCAGGCAGAGCGTGCGATCAAGGCGGGGGCGCAGTTTATCGTCTCACCCGGACTTTCGGCAGAGGTCGCAGAGGTCTGCAAGAATTCAGACGTTCCGTATTTCCCCGGTTGCGCAACGCCTACCGAGATTATGCAGGCGATCTCACTCGGCATTACCACGATCAAGTTCTTTCCCGCAAACGTCTACGGTGGACTTTCGGCAATCAAGGCGCTTTCCGCACCGTTTCCGCAGGTCAAATTCCTGCCCACCGGCGGCGTGGATATGAGCAATATTCAGGATTTTCTCGCCTTCGATAAGATCGTCGCGGTCGGCGGCAGCTTTATGATGAAGGGCGACATTGTTGCCAATTGTAAAAAACTTATGGAGGTTATTCAAAAATGAAGGTTGTAACTTTTGGTGAGCTGATGCTCCGTTTAGCCCCAAACGGCTATTACCGTTTCTTCCAGAACGACCAGATGCAAGCCACCTTTGGCGGCGGTGAGGCAAACGTTGCCGTATCTCTTGCAAATTACGGGTTGGATAGCACCTATGTGACCAAGCTTCCGAAGCACGCCATCGGACAAGCGGCGGTCGATTCACTTCGCTATTTCGGCGTGGATACTTCCAAGATCGTCCGCGGCGGCGACCGTGTGGGCATCTATTTCCTCGAAAAGGGGGCTTCTCAAAGAGGATCGGTCTGCATTTACGACAGAGCGCACTCCGCAATCGCAGAGGCAGTTCCCTCGGATTTTGATTGGGACAGCATTTTTGAGGGTGCTGATTGGTTTCACTTTACGGGCATCACTCCCGCGCTCGGCGGTAACATGGTAGAGATCTGCAAGGAGGCTTGCAAGGCGGCAAAGGCAAAGGGTGTCAAGATCTCCTGCGACCTCAACTACAGAGGTAAGCTTTGGACGCGTGCCGAGGCAAGAGAGGCTATGACCGAGCTTTGCCGTTACGTGGACGTTTGCATCTCCAACGAGGAGGACGCAAAGGACGTATTCGGGATTGAGGCAGAGGAAAGCGACATCTACGGCGGTAAGCTGAACCATGAGGGCTACAAGTCCGTTGCCAAGCAGCTGGCGGACAAATTTGGCTTTGAAAAGGTCGCGATCACGCTTCGCACGTCTATCTCGGCAAACGACAACGACTGGGCAGGCATGCTCTACGATGGTGAAAGCTATTGCTTCTCCAAGTCCTACCACCTGCACATCGTAGACCGTGTGGGCGGTGGAGATAGCTTTGGCGGCGGACTGATCTATGCGCTGCTCAATGGCAAGACCACCCAGCAGGCGATCGAATTTGCGGTGGCGGCATCGGCTCTCAAGCATTCGGTTGAGGGCGACTACAACCGCGTGTCGGTCGCAGAGGTCGAAAAGCTTGCAGGTGGCGACGGTAGCGGTCGCGTGCAGAGATAACGCTTGAGGCTCCGATTTTATCATAAAAAGAGATCCGTATCCCAAACCGCGAGGGCGGTGGGGTACGGATCTTTTTTGTCGCTATGTGACGGTGTATTACTCGGTCAGACCAAAGATATCCGCGTTGTTCTTAAAACTCGGAACAAGACGGAACGCAAAGGAGAATTCGGTCTCCTTGATGCGGTATTTTTCGTCCAGCTCGGTGCCGCAGGATGCAGAGCCGATGCCGCTGTGACGGTAGTCAATGTGAACCACGGTCTCATCCATCGGCGAAAGCTCGTAGTCGTGTGCGGTGTTGGTCAACTGCATATCGGTATAATGCGAGCAGTTAAAGCTAAAGGTCTTGCTTTCCTTGGTGTTAAGAGCCACCAGAGATTGACCTGCCGCCGTGGCGACCTCAACCCAACGGGTATCGGTGTGCGCCATATTTTCCTGCGGACGAACGTAAGGCTCAAAATGCTTGGTCACGGTGGTCTCGAACAGACCTTGGCGCGAGGCGTGGCGCTTGTCCTCATAGGACTCTACGGGACCTCTGCCAAAGTAACGCAGGCTCTCGAAGCCGACCTCGTAATGTTCCTCTGCCCACGGCAGTGCCGCGCTTGTGCGGAAGGAGAGATTGAGATAAGAGATGCCGTCCATGGTGGAAACGTCACCGATCGGCAACGAATAGGTGCGGCGGTGCTTAGGACGTATGGCAAGTCCCGCAATTCTATCTTGCTTGATCACGGTTCCGTTTGCGTTCGACCGACCGGATCAGATCCAGATCGGAAAGATCGGATTCCATGATAAACTCTTTTTAAAGGTGATCAGCTTCTCAGTTCAAGACCCATCTTGAATTTCAGGTCGTTGAGGATTTTTTTGGTGACCTTGTCGGCTTCCTCGACCGTGAGTGTTCGGTCAGCGGCGCGAAGCGTGACGCGCAGAGATACCGATTTTTTGCCCTCACCTACCTGAGGACCGCGGTAGATATCAAAGAGTGCAACACCCTCCACCAGCTTGCCGCCGGCTTTTTCCATAACGCCCATAATGGCACCAACCTCGGTCTCCTCATCGCAAACGAAGGAGAAGTCACGCGTGGTGGCGGGGTATTTGGGCAGAGGACGGTAAGCCTTTTGTCTGTTACCAATATCAAAGAACGTATCAAAGGAAAGCTCTGCTACGAATACGGGCAGACTCATGCCGTAGTTTTCCGCCATCAGGGGGTGTATCTGACCGAAGATGCCGAGCGGAGTACCGTTTTCGGCAAGGATCTTTGCGCATCTGCCGGGGTGATAGGAATCATTGTCGGTGCAAGCCGTAAAGGTTGCGCCGGTAATTCCCGCAAGCGTCAGAAGGTTTTCGCAAACACCCTTGAGTGCATAGAAATCGGTGTTTCCGTAGGCGCCGAGCGTCAGTACCGTCTGCTCGTCGGGCAGCTCGTTGTTGCTTTCCTTGGGAAGGTAGATCTTGGCGATCTCAAAGAGTGAAACGCTCTCGTTGTTAAAGTTGTTGTTGCGTGCCAGCACCTCCATTATAGAGGGGAGCGCCGTGGTGCGCATCACGCTCGTGTCCTCACCCAAGGGGTTGGAGATGACCACCGAGCGACGCAGTGCGCTATCGGCAGGCATGCGGATCTTATCGTAATATTTGGGACTGATGAACGAGAAGGTGTGGATCTGCGAATATCCCATGCCCACAAGCGCGTTCTCGGTGTTG
>JAZRIE010000104.1:0-5345 GCA_045645105.1 Eubacteriales bacterium
TCTTATCGGAAGAAGCGGTAGACTCGCTTCTGTCTTGGTATCATCAGAACCGCCGCGACCTGCCTTGGCGGCACACCTCGGATCCTTACCGCATCTGGCTCTCCGAGATCATGCTCCAGCAAACGCGCGTCGAGGCGGTCAAGCCCTATTACGCACGCTTTTTGGAGGTCTGTCCTACGGTGGAAGCCTTGGCGGCACTCCCCGAGGAACGCCTCTTGAAGCTTTGGGAAGGTCTTGGCTACTATAGCCGCGCGCGCAATCTGCAAAAGGCGGCGCGTACCGTCATGGAGCAATACGATGGGCGTATGCCGCAAACCTATGCCGAGCTGCGCAAGCTTTCGGGCATTGGCGACTACACGGCAGGTGCGATCGCATCGATCGCGTTTGGCGAGCGTGTCCCCGCGATCGACGGCAACGTCCTGCGCGTCCTGTCTCGCGTGATCGGCTCTTATGCCGACATTGCCGCCCCCGAGACCAAAAAAGAATGGCGTGAGGCACTTTTATCGGTCGTTCCCGTCGAGGCGGGCGACTTTACACAGTCGCTCATCGAGCTGGGCGCGACGGTCTGCGTGCCAAATGGCGAGGCAAAATGCGAGAGTTGTCCGCTCCGTCCTTTCTGTGTGGCGTCGGAAAAGCACTTGACCGACGAGCTTCCCGTCCGCAGTGCCAAAAAGCCGAGACGGATCGAAAATTTGACGGTTCTGATCATTCGCGACGGCGACCGCACGGCACTTCGCAAGCGTCCCCCCAAGGGGCTTTTGGCAGGTCTTTTTGAATTGCCGAACGTCAAGGGGCATCTGACCGAAGCGGAGCTGCCCGCGCTGATCCGTTCCATGGGCTTTGACCCTCTGCGGATCGAGCCGCTTGAGGACGCAAAGCACATTTTTACCCACGTCGAGTGGCACATGAAGGCGTATTCGGTGCGGATCACACCCGAATTTGACGGGCTTCACGGCGCGTCGGGATTGTTGTTGGTCCAAAACGACGACCTGCACGAGAATTACGCCATTCCGTCCGCCTTTTCAGCATATACCAAATATTTGTGATTGGCAACTCTTCCATGCAAAAGCTCTTGATTTTTGCCATGGGATATGTTATAATGAAGCGATCATAGAAGTCTCAAACTATTCTCTGATAAAATTTTTTAACCGATGCCTATATCTTCCTGCGACGGTTGCCGTTTACAAATCTTTTTTTTGCAATCACCACTAATCCTTGTCAAAACAATATATTTGGAGCAGGCAGGGTCTCGGTGGTCCCGCCTTCTCGCAGAGAAGGTGTAATGCTAAGCGGCAGTACCATTCCGTCTGCTCGCAAGCACCCCCACTTATGCCCTCAATAACCGTCCGAGGCAGAGCATGAACGCTTTTATCTGTCCGTAAAACGCGGTAAAAGTTTTGAAAGGTGTCGGAAAGCGCAACGGCTTTGCCGTTGACAACATGGCTTGCCATGTTTACTTTTATCAAAAGTTTTCTGACAAAAAAACAAAAAAATTATTCAGAAATTAGTCTCAAACTGAACGCACAAAAGGATTTGAAAGGAATTTTTCCATGAAACACGTTTTTATCATCAATCCCGCGGCGGGCAAGGAAAATTCATATGAGGAGATCCGCGAGGCACTCGACGCCTTGGAGACTCCCGTTGATTACGAGCTGTACGAAACGCAAGCACCGGGCGACGCCACGGCTTACATTCGCGGCTATTGCAAAAGCCATAGCGAGCCGACACGCTTTTACGCCTGCGGCGGTGACGGAACACTCAACGAGGTGGTCAACGGTGTGGTCGGCTATGCGCATGCGTCACTTGGGTGCTATCCCTGCGGCTCGGGCAACGATTTTGTCAAATATTACGGCGGCAAGCAGGTCTTCCTCAACGTCAAGGAGCTTGTTGAGGCACCCGAGGAATACATCGACCTGATGCGCGTGGGCGATAAATACGCCATCAACGCCACACACTTCGGCTTTGACTCCTGCGTGGCAAGGGTCATGATGAACGTGCGCCGCAAAAAGCTGATCGGCGGTAAAAACGCATACACCACGGGCGTGGTGGTTGGTCTTGTCAAGGCGATGAAGAACGAATGTAAGGTCTATGCCGACGGAGAGCTGCTCAATCCCAAGGGTACGCTTCTGCTTTGCACGGTCGCAAACGGGCAGTACGTGGGCGGATCCTTCCGTTGTGCGCCGCGCTCGCTCGACAACGACGGTCTTCTTGAGGTCTGTCTCGTGCATCCCGTCTCTCACTTTACGTTTCTTAAGCTGGTGGGCGACTACACCAAGGGGACGCACCTTGGAAACCCCAAATTTGAAAAACATCTCGAATACCGCCGCGTAAGGTCGGTGGAGATCGAAGCCCCCGACGGATTTGTGTATTCCTTTGACGGCGAGCTGATCCCGCAGAACAGATTTACGGTAGAGGTCGTACCAAATGCGATCCGATTTGCCGTTCCGAGGTCCGCAAAGCCGCTGATCGGCGCGGAGCACACCCCCGTCGTCGCCCCCGAGCGGGAGACGGTCGGTGTTTGACGACAATATGACGGTACGCATTGATTTTCGCGATACGTCGCTTCCTTCGGCGCTTTCCGACGAGGAGCTTTCGGCGGCGTGTCAAAAAGACTTTGATGCGGCATCGGTCGGGGAGATCGCGAATGCCCTGCGAAAAACGGCGGACGAGGCGGTTCTGCGGCTTCGTGATCTGCGACAGAGCGTCGAACGGCATGCCGCAAGCATACCGCTGCCAACGCACATTTTCGTCGATCCGCAGGAGCGGCAGGCGGCTTACCACGCAGTATGTCGGCTGCTGGTCGCTACCGAGCCGCTTTGGCGAAGCCTTCGCGAGAGCCTGATCGCTCTGTCGTTGCGCGAGCCCGAGCTTCTGTTTTGCCGTGAGGTGCAGGGAAGGCTTGCGGCATTGCTTGAGGAGACGAAACGGCGTGAAAACACCGACCGCGCCGCGCTTCGGTCAATGGAGCAAAAATTTAAGAGGCGCGTCGCACGCGCCGACGCGATTGAGGAAGGCTTCTCCGAATTGCGCAACACCTTGCGTCATTTGTGTGCGGACGTTGAGGCTGATTTTACAGCACGTCTGTCGAAAATCGCCGATTTTGAGAACGAGGGAGCGGCGTGCGAGCCGTCGGGGTGTGTTCGGCTGTGTGCCGAGCTGTGTCGCGTCATTGCCGCAAAGGAAGCCGACGTGACGAAAATTTAGAAGACAAGGAGTGGCTTATGTCAAAGTATTTATTGGCGTTGGATCAGGGAACCACCAGCTCCCGCTGTATCATTTTTGATCGACACGGCAGGGTCTGCTCCAAGGTGCAACGAGAGTTCGGGCAGATCTTTCCGCACGACGGCTGGGTAGAGCATGACGCCACCGAGATCTGGGCGTCGCAGATGGGCGTTGCGGTCGAGGCGATGATGGCGGTCGGCGCCGCGGCTTCGGATATTGCCGCCATCGGCATCACCAATCAACGCGAAACGGTGGTGGTTTGGGAAAAGGATACGGGAAAGCCGATCTGCAATGCGATCGTCTGGCAATGCCGTCGCACGGCGGAGTATTGCGACACGCTCAAGGCGGAGGGGCTTGAAGCCGAGATCCGCTCCCGCACGGGGCTTTTGATCGACCCCTACTTCTCGGCGACCAAGCTTCGTTGGATCCTCGACCACGTGGACGGTGCGCGCAGACGTGCCGAAAACGGTGAATTGTTGTTCGGAACGATCGACTCATGGCTGATCTATCGGCTCACGGGAGGGAAGGTGCATGCCACCGATCCGTCCAACGCGTCGCGTACCATGTTATTTAATATTCACACCATGTCGTGGGACGAGGAGCTGTTAAAGCTTTTCGATATCCCCGCGTGCATGATGCCCAAGGTGATGCCGTCGTCGGGCGTTTTGGGCTACACCGACGCGCGGTTGTTTGGCGGCGAGATCCCGATCGCGGGTGTTGCGGGAGACCAGCAGGCGGCACTGTTCGGTCAATGCTGCTTTGATGCGGGCGACACCAAAAACACCTACGGCACGGGCGGCTTTCTCCTGATGAATACGGGAAAGCGACCGATCTTACCCAAGCAGGGGCTTCTTGCCAGCGTGGGTTGGAGGATCGGCGACGAGGTCAGCTACGTGATGGAGGGCTCGGTGTTTGTTTGCGGTGCGGTGGTGCAGTGGATCCGCGACGGTCTCGGTCTTGTCAAGACCGCCGCCGACACCGAAAAAATGGCGCAAAAGGTTGCCGATAATGGAGGCGTGTATCTTGTCCCCGCATTCGTGGGCTTGGGCGCGCCTTATTGGGACGCATACGCGCGCGGCGGGCTTCAGGGACTGACGCGTGCCACCAACAAATATCATATCGTCCGCGCCGCGCTTGAGAGCATGGCGTATCAGACCTCGGACGTGCTTCTCGCCATGAATGGGGAGGGGGAGGTCGCGTGTCCGTCCTTGCGTGTGGACGGTGGCGCGTCGGCAAACGATTTTCTCATGCAGTTCCAAGCCGACGTTCTCGGGATTCCCCTGATCCGTCCCGCCTGCGTGGAGACCACCGCGTGGGGCGCGGCAACGCTGGCAGGTCTTGCCGTGGGTGTCTATTCGGATACCGACGAGCTTCGACGCGAGTGGAGGATCGAACGCGAATTTGTGCCGATCATGCCCGAGACGACGCGACAGACGCTTCTTGCGGGCTGGCATCGCGCCGTGGAGAGGACCATGGGGTGGGCGAAATAGAACCAATGGGCGCGACCGAAAACGCAATTTTAAAATAAAAATGTCAACGCGCCCATAATGAATTGCTTTTTCGCAAGCGAATAGCATGAATTGATGTTTCGCTTTGCGAAACTCATGAATTGAACTTCGTTCATGAATTGCGCCTTCGGCGCATGAAAAAGCAATTCAAATCATGGAGGAGGCGTACGCCGACGAGAAATCATGAAGCCGTAGGCTTCAATTCATTACCGTCGGGGATGAAATTGCCAAAAGCAACGCAAAAGCACTTATGACAACCGATTTTTATCGTTTATCATAAGTGCTTTTCTGTTATTCTGTCAAAACTGCGTTACCGTCGAAGGGAATGAAAAAATCGTATTTCGGGTGCTTTCGGCGGTGCAGGTCAGATTTTCCCGAGTTTGATGGAATTTCCTTGCATTTTGCGGTATTTTCTGCAAAAAAGTCGCAAAAAAATACAAATTATTTTTCCCAATCTTATTGATTATATGCGCCAAATGTGGTACAATATTACTATATAATCCGATTTTTAGAAAAAAACGAATTTTTGGATTCGGTAACAGCGAAAAAACGGATGGAACGGAGGGCAAAACCTTGTATTATTCACTATTATCCATGATGGCAGTCGGAGCGGGA
>JAZRIE010000105.1:0-5352 GCA_045645105.1 Eubacteriales bacterium
ACCACTATTGAAATAGTAAATATTTATAGTCATTTTGTTAGCTTGAATTTTATTATTTGCAAAGGGGCGGGTTCCTCGCTTCGCTCGGATAAATAAACTGGGCAAAGCTAAAGCTTTTTGGAACCACCAGCACTGCTGGTGCTTTTCAGGATACAAAAAAGGTACTGCACGATGCGTTTGTGCAGTACCTTTTTTATGTCAATATCAATAAAACAATTCAATGTTCTTTTTGATATAGCCCAGCATTCTTCCGCGAATATATTTTTGATTTCCCTCAACAAAATCCTTGATCTTGTCCGGCGTTTCGCGGTAGTTCTCCATCAGGTATCGGAAGGCTTTTACCATTTCCACCTCGCCCCCCTGCTCCAAGGCACTGCAAAGAGACATCACGGTTGCTTGGTTTGCGTTGTAAAGCAGCTCCCAATAGGTTGCAATGTTCTTGTCGGCAAGGTCGTAAAGCATTTTATAGGCAAGCAGCGGTCGGTACACACGACGGTAGCCCAGCTTGCGGTCATGCTCGAGAACGTCCTCGTTCCAAAGCTGCTCTACCGATTCGCACACCATGGTCAAAAAGAAGGTCATGCGCTCGTTGACGATCGTAAAGGTCAAATTTTTGATCGGAATATTCCGCTTCTTGGCGCGGTCAAACAAAAAGAAATTAGGCTCGGAGTCGCGCATGAGCCAAACGTAAAGTCCCGCCAAAAGAGACAAAAGAATCATAAGCGACGCGATAATAATCTCCAGCACGGTTTTGTAGGTCGCGTTCGATTTTGGCACAGCTAGCGCAAAGATCAAGATCGCACCGATAAAACTGACAACACCCAAAATCGACATTATCAGAGGGATCCTCTTTTTCAAGCTCATGTTTTTACCATCCTTTGCTTTTGGTTGTATCGCAAGGGCTCAAGCCCAATTCTGCATAGTTATATTATACCATGAAAAAAACGACTTTGCAAGATGATTTTTCACTTTTTTTCACAATTTTTCGGCTTTTTGCAAAGAAAAAACGAGAAGGTCTTCTTTGTCCTTTATGTGAAAAATGTAAATTTTTAGATTTGCTTGACATTTCGCCCCACATATGATACAATAGATGGGAAATAAAAAAGAAAGACGGGAAACCTACCTTGATCGATAATAAAAAACAAAATCCGTTATTGCGCTTTTTTGATTTTAACCGCGATAACCGCCCCGATGCCATTGAGGAAGACACCACGCCGACCCTCAAGCGCTATTTTAAGCTGCTCGGCAGACGCTTCTGGAAGCTGATCTCGCTCAATCTGATGATGCTCCCCATGATCCTGCCGCTCCTGATCGCCGCCTATCTCTATCTTGGCATCGACAGAACTCCCATTCAAAATCAGCCCATTTTTTCTCAGCTTTACGGTGCGAATCTGATTGAGTCGTCGCCCTCGTCCACCTTCCTGTTGGATCTGTTTGGCGCGCAAAAGCAGATCCCGATCTATACGGGAACGGGAACCTATATTGCAATTGCGGCTGTGATCGCTGTTCTGGTCATCACCTTTGGCTGGCAGAACGCGGGCGCAACCTACATTCTTCGCAGCATGGTACGCGGTGAGCCCGTATTTCTGTTCTCGGACTATTTCTATGCCGTCAAGCGCAATCTCAAGCAAGGTCTGCTTATGGGGATCCTCGACTGCGCCGCGATCTTCCTTTTGGTGTTTGACTTTATGTACTTTAGCGGTATGCCAAGCTCGTTCTGGACCGACGTTTGCTACTTTGCCATCATTGCCATCGGAATTCTCTATTTCTTCATGCGCTTTTACATCTATCTGATGATGATTACCTTTGAATTGCCGATCCGCAAGATCCTGAAAAACGCGTTGATCTTTACGGTGCTCGGCATCAAACGAAATTTGATGGGACTTTTGGGCATCGTGCTGATCACAGCCATTCAGATCCTGCTATTTGCCGTCTTTGCAATGACGCCCTTGAGCATTGCGATCCCCTTGATGCTGATGCTTCTTTACTTTATTGCGGTCAACGCCTTTACCGCCGCGTATGCCGCTTATCCGATCATTGACCGCTATATGATCGAGCCATACCGTGACCTCAACGAGGAAGACGCTTCTGAGGATGCCGAATAATTGTATGTAATTTCAACGGGGAAAGCCACACGGCTTTCCCCGTTTTCGTTTTGGGTGGTCTTTCCCTACCCCACCCCAAGCAATTGGCTGACGGTGACCGGCTCATAGCCTGCCTCCAGAAGCTTTGGCAACAAGATCTCCAACGCCTCAGGAGTTTTGCTTGCTCTGCCGATATAGTCGTGCATCAGAATAATGTCGCCTGCGCGAATGCTTGACAGTACCCTGTCCACGATCAGCTCGGTGTTCTTGTTCTCCCAATCGCGCGTATCCAAGCTCCATAGGATCATGGTATAGTCGTTGCGCTCGGTGCAATGCTCGATATAGGCGTTCACTGCCCCCTCGGGCGGACGAAACAGATGCGGACGGTATTCGCAAAGCTCCTCGAGCGCGTCCTCGCAAAGCCCCAATTCTCTCTGTACCTGCGCCTCGCTCAGCCGCTTCATATCGTCATGAGAGAAGGTATGATTTCCAACCTCATGCCCCGCGTTGATCACGGCTTTGGCGGCATCGGGATAATTGATCACGTTGACGCCCACCATAAAAAAGGTCGCCTTGACGCCGTATTTGTCAAGTGTTTTGAGGATCGACTCGGTCAGATAGGGGTGCGGTCCGTCGTCAAAGGTGATGGCGATCCGCTTCGTGTTGGTCTTGACCGATCGGTAGACCTGCACCTGCGCCGAGGTCGAAGGGACTGTCGTCCGCGCAAGGATCAGGAGCGTGGCACACAGCGTGATAAGACGCGTGCGGCGGCGCATATCAATCTGCCTCCGCCGTGGCGGTCAGCTCGTCGAGCGTTCCAAAGCGGAAGCCCTGCGCCTTCAATTCGCGGATCACGTCGCCAAGGATCGCCGCGTTGGTCTCGGACGTGGGATGCAGGAGCATGACCTCGCCGTTGTGGACGTTATCGAGAATGATCGATTTTGCCATCTCGTGCGGCATTTGTCGGTCGTTATCCCAATCGGGATAGGCAAAGCTCCAAAATACCGTCTTGTAGCCGTTTTCATCGGCGCACATCAGGTTTTCGCGTGTAAATCGCCCCTCGGGCGGACGGTAATAGGACGCCATCTTCGCTCCCACGTGTTCCTCGTAAAGGGCTTCCAATTCCTTCAATTCTTTTAAAAAATCCGCGTTGCTCATCTTCGTCATATCCTTGTGACGGACGGTGTGATTGCAGACCAGATGCCCCTCCTCCGCCATGCGCTTGACCAGAGCGGTGTCGCGCGTGATGAGATTTCCGAGAATGAAAAACGCGCCCGTGACGCCTTCCGCCTTCATTACGTCAAGGATCTTTGCCACGTTTCCGTTTTCATACCCTGCGTCGAAGGTCAGGTAGACCACCTTTTCTTCGTCGTCCATGCTCTGATGCCTGCGGTCGATATAGTAGCCGCCAAGCTCCTCCGCAAAGGCAAGCTCGCCTCCCACGCGTGGCTGGACGTGATCCTTTGCGTGTACGCAGTACCAATTGTAAGCCTTTCCCTCTGCCGAGCAGGGGGTTAAAAACGAGGTGCAGATCAGCACCGCGCACAAAATCGATAACCATATTTTTTTCATGTTGCCCTCTCCTTTTTTCAAAAAAAGTTCCGACAACAGTTTGCGCACTCTGATCTCGGTGCAACCGTTGTAAATTTTCTCGGTTGTGGAAGCTTTTTCGTCGCATCTTCATAAAAAGCGAACACGAACGATAGAATTTTTATATTTTACATTTTGCTTCAATCATGCTATAATATAGCAAAAGGAGTGTGACGAAATGGGAATAATTGCAAATGCGCTTGCGATTTCATCGGGTGGTATTTTAGGAAGTCTTTTTAAGAAAAAAATACAGTTTAAAAACATGGATATTCTCGGAATTGGTGTGATGATCGTCAGCATCATAGGTTTTTTTGAAAACTGTCTGGTCATTTCCGATACGGGGATCAAGGGTGAGCATACCGTTTTGATCGTGCTTTCTCTGATCGTGGGTACACTGATGGGAGATCTTTTGCACCTGGAGGATCGGATCGGAAATATTACGAACAGTCAGGAGCGTTCCTTGAACGGTGTGACCGACGCCACCTTGTTTTTTGGTATTGGCGGCTTACAGATCTGCGGCTCAATCTTATTGGGTGTAACGGGGGATAGCTCTCAGCTTTATTTGAAAAGTCTCATCGACTTTCCTTTTTCTCTGATGTTTGGCGCAAGCTACGGAAAAGCCTCTGCATTTGCAAGCATTCCCGTTGCACTGATGCAGCTTTTGATATCAATTGCGGCTTTTTTCGTAGGCTCATTTCTCTCAAACGACTTTGTAGAGCAGCTGTGCGCGATCGGTTACGTCATTTTGTTTTTCTCGGGGCTGAATCTGATACGCGGACCCGAGCACAAGGTCAGCAACATCAATATGCTTCCCGCAATTCTGATCATCATTTTATACCACATGACATTACGGATTTTGAGGTGAACGAATATGACGATACAACAGTGTAAATACGTATTGGAAATTGCAAAAAAAGCCTCGTTCAGCGAAGCTGCAAAGCAATTATTCATTGCACAATCCAGCCTTTCGGCAAGCATTAAGGCATTGGAGCAGGAGCTTGGTATCAAAATCTTTGAGCGTTCGAAAAACGGCGTCGTTCTGACAGGTGACGGTGCAGAATTCGTGCGCTACGCAAGTCAGATCGCCGAGCATTCCGATTTTATCGTGGAGCGTTACAGCTCACACGAAACGATACAAAGGCTCAACGTAGTGACGCAACACTACGATTTCGTTGCCGACATTTTTGGAAAAATGATCAATGAAGCACAAGACGATTCCTACAAGTTTTCCCTGCGCGAGATCCGCACCTACG
Organism: Eubacteriales bacterium; assembly: GCA_045645105.1. Classification (GTDB taxonomy): domain Bacteria; phylum Bacillota; class Clostridia; order Oscillospirales; family CAG-272; genus UMGS1865. The sequence continues at coordinate 4,928 of JAZRIE010000105.1, forward strand.
AGGTCATTCGCGAGATCGAAAATTCGTACAGCGATATCGGGATCATTGCCATAAAGGGAAACGACAGCGAGATCATCAAACGTTATCTGCGCAAAAAAGGGATCACCTTTACCGCCTTTCTCAAGGTCTCTCCTCATGTATTCTTAAGAAAAGATCATCCCTTGGCAAGCTGTGATACGCTGACCTATTCGGATCTGCGCGATTATCCCTATATTTCTTATGAGCAAGGCGTACACAACGTCTCCTTCTTTACCGAGGAGCTGATCGACGAAAAGCAAAGCAAAAAGCATATTGAGATCAGCGACCGCGCAAGCCTGATGAACGTATTGCTCCTGACCGACGGCTATACGATCGGCACAGGGATCATGCCATCTGCGCTCAATCGCGGAAATATCGTCAGCATTCCCTTGAACAGTGATTCATTC
>JAZRIE010000106.1:0-2035 GCA_045645105.1 Eubacteriales bacterium
CCGACAGCCCTGCACACCTGAAGGCACAGACCGACATTATCGCCCATGATGCGCTGATCGACGTTTATCCCTATGCCGCCATTACGGTGGGGCAGAAGGGTGAGGAGATCTCGGCGCTTGAGAGCATGGCGGACGACTGCATCGCGTTTTCCGACGACGGTCGCGGCGTGCAGAGCGAGGACATGATGCGAGAGGCAATGATACGCGCCAAGGCGCTTGGAAAAATGATCGTGGCGCATTGCGAGGTCAACGACCTTTTGCACGGCGGTTATATCCACGACGGCGCATACGCAAGGGCACACGGTCACAAGGGCATTTGCTCCGAGAGCGAGTATTTGCAGATCGAACGCGACCTGCGCCTTGCCAAGGAGACGAGTTGCGCTTATCACGTCTGCCACATTTCGGCAAAGGAGAGCGTGGCGGCGATCCGACGTGCCAAGGCAGAGGGCGTTGACGTGACCTGCGAGACCGCACCGCACTATCTTGTAATGGACGACGGAGACCTATGCGAGGACGGTCGCTTTAAAATGAATCCCCCCTTGCGCGACAAGACCGACCGCGAGGCGTTGGTCGAGGGAATCATCGACGGAACGATCGACATGATCGCCACCGACCACGCGCCCCATTCGGCAGAGGAAAAATCTCGCGGACTTGCGGGGAGCGCGTTTGGTATCGTCGGTATCGAAACGGCGTTTCCGCTCATGTACACCAAGCTGGTCAAGGAAAATGTGATCGGCATGGAGCGTCTGATGGAATTGCTTGTTTACAACGCGCGCAAGAGATTTTCGATCCCGCTTGGCGAGAGCTTCTCGGTGTGGGATCTGAACGAGGAATTTACCGTCGATCCCAACGAATTTCTTTCAAAGGGGCGTGCAACGCCACTTGCGGGCATGAAGCTTTTCGGCAGAAATCTCCTGACCGTACACAACGGCAAAATTGTATATTCCAAATAAAATAAAACCCCGAGTTAAAAGTTTTTGAAGTTTCCAAAGAAACTTTTTTCAAAAAGTTTCTTTGGCGGGGTATGGGGCAGCGCCCCATAAACAAAACAGTTAAAATTAATTTATCATAAATTTCGGAGGCACAAAAATGGCAAAGAGAACGGATCTGAAAAAAATTCTGATCATTGGATCGGGACCGATCGTCATCGGTCAGGCGGCAGAGTTTGACTATGCGGGCACGCAGGCGTGTCTGGCACTCAAGGAGGAGGGCTACGAGGTCGTCCTCGTCAACTCCAACCCCGCAACCATTATGACCGACACCACCATTGCGGATAAGGTCTATATGGAGCCCTTAACGCTCGAGTATATTGCGAAAATCTTGCGTTACGAGCGTCCCGACGCGATCCTGCCCGGCATCGGCGGACAGACGGGACTGAACCTTGCGATGCAGCTTGAAAAGAAGGGTATCCTGAAGGAGTGCCGTGTGGAGCTTCTCGGAACCAGCAGTGAGAGTATCGAGCGCGCCGAGGACCGTGAGATGTTCAAGGAGCTTTGCCAATCGATCGGTGAGCCTACCATTCCGTCCGAGATCACCTACAGCCTTGAGGAGGCACGCGAGGCAGCCGCACGCATTGGATACCCCGTGGTGCTTCGTCCTGCGTTCACGCTCGGCGGTACGGGCGGCGGCTTTGCTTACAACGAGGGCGAGCTGATGGAGATCGGTCGCAACGCCTTCAAGCTTTCTCCCGTGCATCAGGTTCTGATCGAAAAGAGCGTCAAGGGCTACAAGGAGATCGAGTTTGAAATGATGCGCGATTCCGAGGACAACGTCATTACCATCTGTGGTATGGAAAACGTCGATCCCGTCGGTGTCCATACGGGCGACTCGATCGTGGTCGCGCCCATCCTTTCCTTGGATGCCAGCGCAGAGGAACGGGATACACGGGGATTTACCTCGATCAGATAATACTCACCGCTGGTGGGATGCAGGGCATACTGCACATTACAACCGCCCTCGATCTTCAACTCACGGATGATCTTAATAGCAGAATGATTCAGGTTGTTCTGGTCCTCGGGCTCGAAAGTGATGATGG
>JAZRIE010000107.1:0-4055 GCA_045645105.1 Eubacteriales bacterium
CACCGCAAGCATCATCGTGAGTGCCGACGAGCTTTTGCCCGCACAGCTGGCGCAGATCAACACCATCGTATACGAGCAGACGGGCATCGCGCCGAGCGGAATTACCATCATCAACAAATAATGACATAGAGAATAAAGAAAAATCGCGCCCGTTGGATCAAAGCACAGATCCGACGGGCGCGACAGTTTTTATCCAAACCTAACGAGTGTTGAACAACCTTGTAGGGGCGACCGCGCTTGCGTGTTTGCGGCATTTTGAATGTTTGCGCGATTTCCGTTCGTGCGGCGGTCGTCCCTACAGAGAAATGCGTTGTACCATCGAGTCGTTAGCCTTCCTCTTGAAGCAGGCGCGTGGCGGCGTCGTTGCCGTCGGCAAACACGGTGTTTGCTTGCGTCTTGATCTCCTTCAATCTCGTGCATTTGTAAAAGGCGTTCTTCCCCACCTGCGTCACGCCGCCAAGGTCTGCGCTCTCAAGCGAGACACAGCCCGCAAAGCAGGACGCAGGGAGCGCAGTCAGGGAGCTTCCAAACGATACCGTCTTCAATTGTCCGCAGCCGTAAAACGCATTGATGCCGATCAAATTCAAGGCACTGCCCTCGGAGAACGAAAGGCTTTTCAGACCGAGACAGCTCGAAAAGGCGCTCACGCCGATCGCGGTCAGGCTCTTGGGGAGAACGATACTCTCCAAACGAACGCAGTCCGAGAACGCGCGAAGCCCCACCGACGTCACCCCTTCGGGGATCTGTACCGTCTCCAAGGAGTCACACTCGAAAAAGGCGTAATCACCGACCGTCACGCAGCCCTCAAGGAGCGTCACACGCGTCAGATACGGCGGATAAAAGCCCGCCGAAAAATCGGGAACCGTTGCTCCGAATACGTATCCGAGATAGGTGTTTTCGGTCGCCGTGCCGCCCACGAAGGGGAGCGTCAGGGCTCGAATTCCGATACAGCCCTCAAGCGCGCCCTGACCGATCCCCGTCAGCGACCTGCCAAAATCCATACGCGTCAAGGCGGTACAGGAGTCAAACGCATGCTCCGCCACCTCCGTCAACCGCTCGGTGTTCACGGCGAGCAGATTTTGGCAGTGGTAAAACGAATAAACGCCTACCGTCGTCATAGAATCGGGCAGGTTGACGCAGACCAGATCGTCGCACTCAAACAAGGCAAAGTCCGCAAGCACGGTCATGCCCTCTCCGATCTCCAGATATTCGAGCGACGACGGCACGTGCTTGCCGTTGTCGGTATGCTGCGCTCCACCAAAGAGCGCGCCCAAAAATTGCGGCTTGTCCTCATTCTCACCCAAAAGCGGCGTATGCAGGGCGCGCAACGCCGTCATTCCGCGGAGCGCACCCGCTCCGATCTTGGTCACACCGTCGGGAATATACAGCTTGGTGATCACCGCGTTGTCGGAAAAGGCGTTCTGCCCCACCGCCGTCACGGTCTTCCCACCGATCACCGCAGGGATCCGCACCTCGGCGGCGGTCCCCGTGTATCCCGTGACCGTCAGGCTATTTGCTTCCTCGGTCACGGTAAAGAAAGAGGCATCGGTCTCCCCCATATCGGTAAAGGTCGCCTTCATGGCGTTGATATACGAAAGCCTATCGGCGTCTTGGGTGTAATCCTTTTGCTGGGCATCGTCGATCGGCTCTGCCGTCTCGGGCGTATAGGTCTCGATCACGTCGCCCTCGTCCCCCTTGCAGGACGTAAGTCCCCCGATCACAAGCATTGCCGCCAGCATCACGGCAAGCATCTTCGTGCGTTTCATAAACATTCGTGTCCTTTCTGTCAATTCCCCTTTATTGTATCACAAAAAACGCGTTTTCGCAACCCCTATCCGCCACAATTCATAATTATTTCAATTCTGTCACAAAAAAATCTTGTATTGACCGTAAATGCGTGGTATAATAAGTGAAGAAACCAAGAAAGGAGAGCCTTATGCAAATTCATATCACAAAGGAATACGACGGCATGCCGTTGCGTCAGCTTTTGCGTGCCGAGCTGAAGCTCTCCTCTAAAATGATCAAGCACCTGAAGTTCTGCGAGGGCGGCATCTGCGTCAACGGAAGGCAGGTAACGGTGCGCTACGTCCTGCGCGCGGGCGACCTTTTGGAGCTTGCGACCGAGGACGCCGAATCGGCACCCATCGAGCCCGTAGAGCTTCCGATCGAGATCCTTTACGAGGACGGCGACCTCGTCGTACCGTCCAAGCCCGCGAATATGCCCACGCACCCCTCGCACGACCACTACGACGACACGGTCGCCAACGCCCTTGCATACCGCTATGCCGAGAGCGGCGTTCCCTTCGTCTTCCGCCCCATCAATCGGCTTGACCGCAACACAAGCGGGCTTTTGCTGATCGCGCGTAACCGCCCCGCGGCGGGGAGACTCTCGGACGCCATGCGGCGCGGCGAGATCGAAAAAAGCTATCTTGCGATCCTCGACGGGGAAATGACCGAGGACGAGGGCGTGATCGACGCCTGCCTGCACCGCACCGCAAGGAGCATCATTCTGCGTGAGGTCTGCTCGCCCGACGCCCCCGATGCCGACCCCTCGCGCACCGAATACCGCGTGCTTGCAAGGAAAAACCGACACACGCTGGTGCTGGCGCGACCGATCACGGGGCGCACGCATCAGCTTCGCGTGCATTTTGCGCATATCGGGCATCCGATCACGGGAGACGACCTCTACGGCACCCCCTCGCCCTACATCACGCGTCATGCGCTCCACGCGCACAGACTGTCGTTCCCACACCCCACGGACGGTCGCCGCATCACGGTGACTGCCCCGCCGCCCTCGGATTTCTCGGAGCTGTTACGAATACTGAAGCTGGAAGGAAGCATGGAAATATGACCTCTTACCCTACCCCACCAAATGGCAAGCGGCTTCCGCGCGTTTGCGTCGCGATCTATATTCTGACCGCTATCAGCGCCTGCCTCTACCTTGCCCTCAGAATGAATTCCTCGTTTTCGGATTGGTTCAACCTGACCGTCAGCACACACGGTCGGCGTCTGCTTGCACTTTTGACGGCATGGATCCCCTTTTCGATTGCCGAAGCGTTGATCTGTCTGATTCCGTTCCTCTTAGTCCTGCTCATTGTCATTGGCTACCGCCACTACTGCAATACCGCGCGCGATGCGATGACCTATATCGGCATTCTGCTCAGCGGCGTGTGTGTGATCGGCATCATTTTCGTCTGGAATTTTGCCGCAGGCTATTCAGGCTCGACCCTTGATCGGAAATTGGGACTTTCCCGAGAAAAAAGCAGTGCCGACGACCTCTACAGGACGGCAGAGCTGTTGCGCGCAGAGCTTGATGCGCTGGAAGACGAGATCATTTTTCTGGAGGACGGCTCGTCGCTGATGCCCTACTCCTACAACGAAATGAACCGAAAGCTCCTTGCGGCTTACGACCGCTTTTGCGAGAAGCAGGACTTTATCGACACCTACTACAGCCGCGTCAAGCCGATCGTGCTCAGCGAGCCAATGTCCTATACGCACATCACGGGCGTCTACACCTTCTTTACGGGAGAAGCAAACGTCAACGTCAATTTTCCCGACTACACCGTCCCCTTTACCGCCGCGCACGAGCTGGCGCACCAACGCGGGATCGCGCGCGAGGACGAGGCGAATTTCGTCGCGTTTCTCGTTTGCATGGAGTCTGACGACCCCTATATCCGCTACAGTGCCTGCCTGAACGTCTACGAATACGTCTCGGCGGCGCTCCGCTCGGCAGACAAAACGCTCTACCGACGCTCCTACGAAAATCTCCCCGCAGGAGTCAAGCGCGAGGAGGTCGCCTACGCGGTCTTTTTTGAAAAGTATCGGGAAAACGTGTCGGCGAACGTCAGTCAGGCGGTCAACAACTCCTATCTGCAATCGCAGGGAGCCGTCGAGGGCACGCGAAGCTACAACATGGTGGTCGATCTTGCCGTGGCGTATTACCGACCGCAGTTTTCGGTTGAATAAATGCAACCAAAAGTTTATTGACAAGCTCCATCAAAAATGCTATAATATCATTACCAAAAAACCGGAGGATACAACATGAAACCCGAAAA
>JAZRIE010000108.1:0-2539 GCA_045645105.1 Eubacteriales bacterium
GCGACCGAACAATACTGCGTGAACCGTGACGTGCGAGACCTTCTTGGAAAAGCCCAGAAACGCGCCGCCGCGTGCCGTCAGGATCCCCGCCACCGCCGTAACAAGGGCAAAGATCCAGACCGACAGGTCGTCGCCCTGCAAAGCTTCAAGCGGCAGATGTAGACGGTTGAGCATCGAATAAAGCCCCGTCATAATGCCGCCGAGCAGCATGGACGTCAGCACGAATACCGTCGCGCTTTTGAGTGTGGTGAGGAGTTTTTCCGCACGCGTTCGAAAGGCGACGGTACATAAAAGGATCGCTGCCGCCGCGTCGAGGGCAAAGCCGATCACGCCGTCGATCGTCAGGAGAAGTGCCGCCGCAGAATAAAGACCGCCAAGGACCGCCGCAAGGATCGCCCGTCCGCGTCGCACGCGCCTATGTAGCAGAGAGCCAACGATCATCAGGCATAAAAGGTCCATACTGAAATTGATCAGCACGTACAGATCAATATAAACTTGCATCGTCTCCCTCCTTTTCGTAAGGCTATTATACATCATTCACCACGCATATTTTGTCATAATAAGCCCCTCGATCGAAATTTTTAAATTTTTCTTTTTATTTTTTTGCGATGTCTATACTTTTTGGAAAAAATATGTTATAATATAAACTGAAATAGTATGACAAGGAGAAAGCATATGTCACATTTAACTCGTTTTTTGGACGCGATGCGTAAGGAAGGCTTCGATGCCGCCATCGTGTCTAATTCCTTAAATCAGCGATATCTTTCGGGATTTGACTTTCACGACGGTCTTGTGGTGGTCACCAAGGGAGAGTCCTATCTGATCACCGATTCGCGTTACGTCGAGGCGGCGCGCGCGCAGGCAACCCCTGAATTGAAGGTGTTGGTACCTACGCAGGGTCAGCTGCTCTGCGTGGCGGGACTGCTTTCCGATAACGACTGCAAAACCGTTGTCGTGGAGGAAAAGAGCCTTTCTTACGCAAGCTTCCTCCGCTACACCGAGGTGCTTTGCGATTTCGAGGTGAAGACGGGCGCGTCGGCAATTCTCGATGAGCTGAGACTGTACAAGGATGCGCTGGAGCTTGAGACCATTGCGCGCGCGCAGTCGATCACTGACGCGGCGTTTACGCATATTCTCGGCGCGATCACGCCCGATATGACCGAGGTCGACGTTGCCTTGGAGCTGGAGTTCTTTATGCGTCGCAACGGCGCCGACGGAATAGCGTTTAATACCATTGCGGTGTCGGGTAGCAATTCCTCCTTGCCGCACGGCGTGCCGAGACGGAAAAAGCTTGAGCGCGGCTTTTTGACTATGGATTTCGGCGCAAGTCTTGGCGGCTACTGCTCTGATATGACACGCACGGTCGTGCTTGGAAAAGCCGACGACGATATGAAGCGTCTTTACAATACCGTCCTTTCGGCACAGAAGGCGGCGTTGGATGCCGCTGCCGAGGGCGTTGGCTGTAAGGCGCTTGACAAGATCGCGCGTGACATCATTTACGGAGCAGGCTATGAGGGCTGCTTCGGTCACTCGCTTGGACACGGCGTGGGTATGTTGGTTCATGAAAATCCGAGACTCTCGCAATCGGCACCCGACGACTCGGTTTTCTTGCGCGGTCACGTTGTGACCTTCGAGCCGGGTATTTATATTGAGGGCAAATACGGTTGCCGTATTGAGGACATGGGATGTATTCTTCCCGACGGACGCTTCTGTGATCTGACGAAGAGCCCCAAGGAAATGATCGAGCTGTTCTGACCGACGCTTGGAAAGGAATTTTTATGATCAATACAGTTTTGACGAATGGAACGAATACCATAAAGGTGTTGTGGGATCTGCGCTGGTGGCTGATCGACAAGCTTTCGCTTGATCCGAACGGCACGGGCGCGGGGATCACGATCATCGTGGCGGCGTTGCTTTGTATCTTTATCCCTTATCTGATCGGTAGCATCAATCCCGCGATCCTGATCTCTACCTTGGTCTATCACGACGATATCCGTACACACGGCAGCGGAAACGCGGGTTCGACGAATATGCTTCGCACCTTTGGCGGCAAGGCGGCGCTCTGCACGCTTTTGTGCGACTTTGGAAAGGCGGCGATCGCAACCCTTTTGGGCAGACTGATCTTTGGCATCTGGGGGCAGGCGATCGCAGGACTGTTTGTCGGCTTTGGACATATGTTCCCCATCTATTACGGCTTCCGTGGCGGAAAGGGCGTGGCTTGCTTTGGCATCGTGGCTTTGGTCATTCACCCCTTTGCCTTCCTCGTGATCCTCGGTACGTTTCTCATCGTGACCATCGGAACGCGCTACGTGTCTCTCGGCTCGGTCATGGCGGCGATCATGTACCCCATGGCATTCCATTGGGCGGCGATCCTTACCAAAACGCTGGAATATAACGGTCCCAATATGCTCATGGCGTTCATTGCCGCGTGCCTTGTGATCTTCATGCACCGTAACAATATGAAGCGGCTTTGGAACAATCAGGAGTCCAAGCTCGATTTCTCGAAATTCAAAAAGAATAAGAAGACGCAGACCGACGC
>JAZRIE010000109.1:0-2665 GCA_045645105.1 Eubacteriales bacterium
GATAGAAAGCGACTTTCCGTCCTCGCTGTCCGACCAACGCACCTTTGCAGAGTCAGGTAGCTCACTGTCGGCTTGCTCGGTGATCGAGGGATAGGTATCCTGACACGGGACGATCTCCACCTCACCGTCGATCCAATCAATCTCGATCTCGCAAATGTCGGTGGCAGGAATGCTTCCGTCGCCGATCTCATAGTCGGTCTCGTCGTAGCGGTAGTCGCTCCAGCCAAACTCCCACGCGCCGTCGGCAACAAGGGCGTTGAGGACGCCGAAGATCACGCCCCCAAGCAGGAGCGCGCCGATCACGATGGCGGTGACGATCAGAAATTTTTTACCGTTGATTTTTTTCATAATACTGTTTTCCCTTTTTCAATTAGCGCAACGTGTGCAATTTTTTGGTTGTGACGACGTTTTCAAGCGTGTAGACGAGCAGGACGCGATCCGCGCCGTACTCGGTGACGGCAGACGACACGTCGGTATAATCGGCGGTCGCCGACGACAGATTGAGCAAAACAAGATCAAAGTGCTGTGCGAGAAACGGTGCCAAGGAGCTTGCAAAGCTATCACGCAGGATCAGTAGCGTGGGACGCGCCTCGCCCGTGTTTTTCGTCACGGTCACCACGTTGTGCGTGCCGTCGAGAAACGCAGAATACTTGTCCTTTTTGGCAAGGTAGGCAGAACTGTAAAAGCCTTCAAGCTCTTTCCCGTCCGCCGTGACGGTAAATTCGTCCTCGTTTCCGAGAAGCCAAAATTCCATGGCGTCGGGAGAGACGAACTTCATGCCGCCGGCAGACCACGCCGTGCCGTAGAAATCGGTCGTGGCAGTGGTTCGCGCAAAGGCGTCCATGGGAATGATCTCGTCGCTCATGCCAAAGGCGCGCAGGGTCTCGGTGTAGGCGTAATACGCGCCGAGGGTGGTCCAATGGTGGTCGGTCTTGTAGTAAACGTATTCCCCATTCTCGTATTTTTCGCGCAGCAGCGGGACGGTATCAAGGTAGTGCGTCCCCTCGCCCATGCTTTCGCGGACGAACGACAAAAGCGCGTCGCTTGCGTCGGTTGGATAGTCGAACGCCGAGCCTGCGACCTCAACGGTGCGCCCCGTGAGAAGTGCCGTAAAGGGCACGGGGAGCGTGCGGCTGACGCGGTTGATGCCGTCCACCGCCGCCTTTACGGTTTCGGGATCGAAGGTGTCGAGCGCGACCTCGCCCTGATATTTGTCGGAATAGACGTCAAACGATCGCTGCGCAAGCTGACCGTCCTCGCCAAGCAAAATGCCGTTGTTCTCGCCCTTGCCGAGCAGCAGCTCGGACATACCCTTGATGCCCACGAGCGCGTCGCGGAGCGGAAACTGATCGGCAAAATAGTCGTTGATCTGCGAGGAATAGTCGCCGCTTGCAAGCTTCTCCCAGGTGAATTTCGGGAGGGTGCGCAGGCTTCGGTTCTCCTCGTCGGAAAAGCTGTTGTCGGGAAGGATCCAGAACGCCGCGGCAAAGCCGAACAGAATACAGACGAACGCGATCACGGTCACGTAATTTGATATTTTTTTCATCGCTTCGTCTCCTTTCAGAATTGCGTGTAGGCAAACGGACTGAACGTGGAGTCCACCAGATACGCCGTACAAAGCAGGACCGCGGCAACGCAAAGAAGCGGGATCAGGACGTCGCCCACACGCGCGTGCTTTTGGTGAAGCCGTTCAAACGCGCGACGAGGCAGCGGTGTAGCTCCCACGGCGGCGATCAGGATCAAGGGCAACAGGCGCACCAATTGATAGGTCGCCGTCGCGCTTGTGAAGCCGACGCAGCCCACGCCAAAAAGCGCTCCAAAGCAAGCCAGCCCCGCCGCGGCGTCGGTGTAGGAAAAGATCAAAAATCCGAGCGTGACGAGCAGCATCGCGTACACGTGCCGAAAAACGGAGGGTATTTTGTCCAACGTCTTGAGCAAAAACGCCTTTTCGAGAATGAGGATCACGCAGAAATACGCGCCCCACAGCACGAAATTCCAATTCGCGCCGTGCCAAAAGCCCGTGAGAAGCCAGACGACCGCAAGGTTGAAGAACTGCCTTCCCTTTCCACGTCGGTTTCCGCCGAGCGGGATATAGACGTACTCGCGAAACCACGTGGAGAGCGAGATATGCCAGCGCCGCCAGAACTCGGTGATGCTTTTTGAAATATAGGGGTAATTGAAGTTTTCGGGGAAATGGAAGCCGAACATTTTGCCAAGTCCGATCGCCATATCCGAGTACCCCGAAAAGTCGTAATAAAGATGCAGGGTGTAGAGAATGATGGTCAGCCACGCGCCGAGTGAGGTCGGCTCAAACGCCGCCATTCCCTTAAAATATTCGTAGCCCGCCGCCAGCGCGTCGCCAAGCAAAACCTTTTTGGCAAGCCCGCACGAAAAACGCGCAACCCCCGCGCCAAAGTCGTCCACGCTCTCGCGGCGTTCGGTCAATTGACGGTCAACGTCGCGATAACGGACGATCGGTCCTGCAATCAATTGCGGAAAGAGCGTGACGTAGGCTCCGAAGGAGACGTAATTTCTCTGGATCGTGCAGTCGCGTCGGTAGAGATCAATGGTGTAGGACATGATCTGGAAGGTGTAAAAGGAAATGCCGATGGGAAGCGCCAAGCCCTCGATCACGGGGATCTCTATGAGCGGCAGGCGCGACAGA
>JAZRIE010000110.1:0-3603 GCA_045645105.1 Eubacteriales bacterium
AAAGTCTCGTAGGCGCGCCATGGACTTTATTTGTTTTTCTTGCGCTTATCCTGTCGGAAGGTTCGCCACATCTGAGTGCCGAAAATGATTGCCGCCTGCGCAGGAATACCGATCAAAAAGAGCATCCAAAGATTGTACGAAAGCAGTTGTAGGTAGGTCGCCGCAAGTAGTGTCCAGACGATGATCGACCCAAACACCACCGCGCATACGCGAAATTTCCACCGGATATTGAAAAGCGTCAGCACCGCAAACGAGACGGGAAGCGCCCAAACGAATACCGTCCAAGGATAGGTCCGTGCGTAGGTCGCAACGCCAACGTAGACCACGGTAGCAAAGAGAAAGACGATCGAGACGGCAAGCAACTCCATGATCACGCGAAAGCCAATCTTCTGCTTTGGCACCTTGTATTGTTTCTGCTGCTTCGCGCCGTCCTCTGTGATGAAGCAATCGAGCGTCACTCCAAAGAGGTCGGCAAGCTGAATCAGCACCTTCAGGTCGGGGAGTCCGTCGCCGCGCTCCCATTTGGAGACCGATTTATCGGAATAATTGATCTTTTCCGCCAATTCCGCCTGCGTCCATTCCTTTTCGCGTCGCAGCGCGGTCAGGTTCGCGGCAAAGATCTGCTCTAAATTCTTTTCTTCCAAGGTATATTCTCCCTTCGTCAGCCCTCAAACAGAGGTGTAGAAAGATAGCGGTCGCCCGTGTCGGGCAGGAGTGCAACGATCTGTTTGTCCGCATTTTCGGGGCGGTTTGCAAGCGTTACTGCCGCGTAAAGCGCCGCTCCCGATGTGATTCCGCATAGCAATCCCTCGAGTCGAGCCAGTGCACGTGCCGCGATGTAGGCATCCTCCTCGGTGACGGGAATGATCTCGTCAAGGACGTTGCGGTCGAGGTTCTCGGGGACGAAATTTGCGCCAATACCCTGCAAGCCGTGTGCGCCTGCCTTACCTTCGCTGAGCAGGGGAGATGACGCAGGCTCCACGCCGACGATACGGCAGGACGGATTTTTCGACTTGAGATATTTTCCCGTGCCGCTGACCGTGCCGCCCGTGCCAATGCCCGCGACGAACAGATCGACGCGACCCTCGGTGTCCTGCCAGATCTCGGGACCTGTCGTTTCAAAATGTGCCTCGGGATTGGCGGGATTGTCGAATTGCGACGGAATAAAGCTGTTTTCAATTTTCTCCGCAAGCTCGTTTGCCTTGGCGATCGCGCCACTCATACCGTCAGCCCCCGCGGTCAGCACGATCTCCGCGCCATATGCGGACAGAAGCTTGCGACGCTCGACGCTCATGGTGTCCGGCATGGTCAGGATCAGCTTGTAGCCGCGCGCCGAGCAAAGGGCGGCAAGACCGATCCCCGTGTTTCCGCTTGTCGGCTCGATCACAGTCGCTCCTGCCTTGAGAATCCCTCTTGCCTCTGCGTCGTTGAGCAAGGAGCGCGCGACGCGATCCTTGGCACTGCCAGCGGGGTTGAAGGATTCCATTTTGCAAAGCACCGTGCCGTATTTGCAAAATCGTTTGTTAAAGCGTTCAGGCAAAAGCAGGGGCGTTTTGCCGATCAGCTCGTCAACGTTGTGGTAGATCATGAGACAGTCCTCTCAGCACTCACGAAAAATAGATCTTGTTCTTCAATGCTTCCAGCATGATCACGGCGCTCGTAGCGTTGGTGGCAAGCGGAATGCTTTGGACGTCGCACAGACGGAGCAGGGCGGAGACGTCCGGCTCGTGCGGTTGTGCGGTGAGAGGATCGCGCAAAAAGATGATCAGGTTGATGTCGCCGTTTGCGAGCATCGCGCCGATCTGCTGATCTCCGCCGAGCGGACCGCTTTTCATGCGGTGGATCGAAAGTCCCGTTTCACCCATGATGAGCGTTCCCGTGGTGCCCGTGGCATACAGCTCGTGGCAAGCGAGGACATCGGTATACTGCTTGGCGATCTCAATGATCTCGTTTTTCTTTTTATCGTGTGCAATAAGTGCAATCTTCATATGTGGTTGTCCTTTCATAAAAGCTTACCACTATAATACCATAAAAAGGCGGATTTGTCAAGAAAAAAGGCTTTATTCGGTCATACAATTGTGGTTGCATTTATGAATTGTATTTTTTTTTTGCAGCTTGGTTGCGTGTTTATATATTCTCCATTGAAGCATCAACGGTGTTCTTCGACGAGCCCAAACGAGCAAACGAGAGACGCACGGATAAGTGTTGCAGAAAAACGCTGAAAATTGTGAAAAACAGCAGACAAGGTTTACAGATCGTTCGGTTTTGTGGGCTTTCAAAGTTCAAATATAGCTGAATTTTGTTGAAATAGACCAATACTCGCGGGATATAATGGTGAAATTTCTACAAATCGGACACTAAAAAAGTGTTGCAATTTTTAGAATAATCTGTTATAATATATAGGCTTGATATGCGATGAAGCGAAAGGTTGCCGTTCGGGGACGCCTGAACGGGGAATTTTCGTGGAGTATGTCCGTTGAACCGGGCGAAAGGTATTACCGAAGGCATAAACGGTGCAAACGTGCATCGGAGCTGCTGTGCGGCTTGCTGACTGAACTTTCCCGGAATTTGTTTTGGATGATTCCCGGCTGAATCATGCGAAACAAACTCCGCGTTTTTTCAGGGCAGTGAAGAAACGCACGGAGCGGTGTTGTAGGAAATGCCCTCCCTTGCAAAACGTGGCCTGCGGATAAACCCTTCCTTTTATATAATAAGGAGCCGCAGACGAGCGAAATCTTGATAAGGAGGCAAAAACAATGGCAGTAAAAGAGAAGATCAGAGTCAGACTGAAGAGCTACGATCACGTTCTGATTGATACCGCAGCAAAGAAGATTGTTGAGGTTGCAACCAGAAATGGTGCTGAGGTTTCCGGTCCTATCCCGCTTCCCACCGAGAAGGAGATCATTACCATCCTTCGCGCGGTGCATAAGTACAAGGATAGCCGTGAGCAGTTCGAGTATCGCACTCACAAGAGACTCATCGACATCATTAAGCCGTCCCAAAAGGTTGTTGACGCTCTGATGAGCGTAGAACTTCCCGCAGGTGTTGAGATCGAGGTAAAAATCTAATATCAAGCACCGAGACCGAACACCAAAAACAAAGACAACAGCCGAGTTGTTGACCGAAAGGTCGAAAATGATCGGTAACTTTGTAAGTCATGTTGGCGTCAAGCGCGTCAACCAATAATTTACAGGAGGAAAAACAAAATGAAAAAGGCTATTATCGGTAAAAAGATCGGTATGACGCAGATCTTCGACGAAGTCGGAAACGTCATTCCCGTAACCGTTATCGAAGCAGGCCCGTGCGTAGTTGCACAAAAGAAGACCGTCGAGAAGGACGGTTACAACGCTCTCCAGCTCGGATTTGCCGAGGTGAAGGAGAAGCACCTGACCAAAGCTGAAAAGGGTCATTTTGACGCAGCAAACGTTCCCATGAAGAAGCACCTCAAGGAATTCCGCCTTGACGACTGCTCCGCAAACGTAGGCGACTTCATCACTGTCGAAACCTTCGCCGCAGGCGACAAGGTCGACGTAACCGGTACGACGAAGGGCCGCGGATACACGGGCGCAATCAAGAGATGGAATCTTCACATGCTGGGTAAGA
>JAZRIE010000111.1:0-6003 GCA_045645105.1 Eubacteriales bacterium
CCCAAGGGGTTGGAGATGACCACCGAGCGACGCAGTGCGCTATCGGCAGGCATGCGGATCTTATCGTAATATTTGGGACTGATGAACGAGAAGGTGTGGATCTGCGAATATCCCATGCCCACAAGCGCGTTCTCGGTGTTGACCTCGAAAAGCTGCTTGTCGCTTCTGCCGCCCAAGGTAGTCTCGGCGTTCATGGCAGAGGACTCGATCTTGTCGTAGCCGTAAATGCGGCAGACCTCCTCGGCAATATCGTTCATACAGCCGAGATCGGCTCGGAAGGACGGAACAAAAATTTTGTCATCCTCCACACGGCAACCAAGACCCGTGAGTGTTGCAAGCATATGCTCTACGGGAATGTTCATGCCGAGAAATTCGTTGTAGCGCGCGGGGGTGAAGGGAAGAACGGTCTGCTCCCATTTGGTGGGGTAGACGTCGATCACGCCGTCCACTACGTCGCCTGCACCCAGAAGCTCGACCAGCTCGCAAGCCCGCTCAAGACCGGCAAGACAGTTTTCGGGGTCGAGACCCTTTTCAAAGCGTGCCGAGGCTTCGGTACGCATACCGTTTTTCTTTGCCGTGACGCGAACCGATGCACCGTTAAAGCAAGCCGATTCGAATACGACGGTTGCCGTTTCGTCGGTGATCTCAGAGTTCGCACCACCCATAACACCCGCCAGCGCGCAAGCCTTTTTGCCATCGGCGATCACGAGCATGGTGGAGTCAAGCGTATGATCCTGATCGTCGAGCGACTTGAACGCCTCACCGTTGGCGGCGCGGCGCACGTCGATCTCCGAGCCCTCAAGCTGCTTGTAGTCGAATGCGTGCATCGGCTGACCGTACTCGAGCATGACGTAGTTGGTAATGTCTACGATATTGTTGATGGGGCGAACGCCCGACGCGCGCAGACGCATACGCATCCAAAGCGGCGAGGGCGCGATCTTGACGTTCTTGACCACTCTTGCTGTGTAGCGATAGCAAAGATCAGGCGCGGAAATGCCGACCTTGATATAATTTTCGACCTTGTCGCCGTCCCCTGCACCCTTTACGACGGGCGCCTTGACGGTCAATTCCTTGCCAAAGGAGACAGCCGTTTCGCGTGCAAGTCCGATCACGGAGAGGCAGTCGGGGCGGTTTGAGGTGATCTCAAACTCCACGGCGGTGTCCTTGAGCATCAGCACGTCGCGAATGTCGTCGCCAATACGGTCAGCGTACTCCTCATCAAGGATCAGGATGCCGTTTTCCTCCTTACCGGGGCATTCATGAACGGTCAGCTGCAGCTCGCCCATGGAGCAGAGCATGCCGTGCGACTCAACGCCGCGAAGCTTGCCGTCCTTGATCACAACGCCGCCAGGGAGCTTTGCCACGGGGAGCGCGGCAGGAACCAGCGCGCCTACAAAGACGTTTTGCGCACCCGTAACGATCTGAATGTCGTGACCGTGTGTCTCTCCCGCATCCAAGCGGCAGATCCACAGATGGTCGGAATCGGGGTGCTTTTCCATGGCAGTGACCTTTGCCACGACCACGTTTTCGATCTCCTCGCCAAGCACCTCAAAGCCCTCGACCTTGGAGCCCGTGATGGTGAGGCGGTCACAGTAGGTTTTATTGTCAATTTCGTCCACGTTGACGAAATCCGAAAGCCAATTTCTTGAAAGATTCATGTTTTCTACCTCCTATCAGAACTGCTTGAGGAAGCGTTCGTCGTTTTCATAGAACAGACGAATGTCATCAATGCCGTAGCGCGTCATGGCGATTCGCTCAAGTCCGAGACCGAATGCAAAGCCCGAATATTCTTCGGGATCAATGCCGCAGTTGGACAGCACGAAGGGATGCACCATGCCCGCACCGAGAATTTCGATCCAGCCCTCGCCCTTGCAAAGACGACAGCCCTTGCCGCCGCATACGAAGCAGGAAACGTCCACCTCGGCGGAAGGCTCGGTAAACGGGAAGTGGTGGGGACGGAAGCGGATCTGTGTGCGCTCGCCAAAGAGCTTTTTGGCAAAGATCTCAAGCGTTCCCTTCAGATCTCCCATGGTAATGCCCTTATCAACCACAAGTCCTTCAAGCTGATGGAAGAGCGGGGAGTGGGTGGCATCAAGCGCGTCGGAACGGTAAACGCGGCCGGGGGAGATGATGCGGATGGGCGGCTTTTGATGCTCCATCGTGCGAACCTGCACGGGAGAGGTCTGCGAGCGGAGCAGAACATTCTCACCAATGTAGAAGGTATCCTGCGTATCGCGTGCAGGGTGATTTTCGGGAATATTGAGAGCTTGGAAGTTGTAGTAATCCAACTCGACCTCGGGACCCTCGACGATCGAAAAGCCCATGCCGATAAAGATGTTTTCCAGCTCGCGCTGAACCTGCGTCAGGGGGTGGATATGTCCCATTGCGGGGGCTTTGCCGGGCATGGTGACATCGAGTCTTTCTGCCTTCAGCTTTTCCTCGAGTGCCTTTGCCTGCGCCTCCTGCACCTTCTTTGCGAGTGCGACCTCAATATCGGCGCGCACCTCGTTTGCGAGCTGTCCGATCACGGGACGTTCCTCGGCGGAGAGTGCGCCCATGCCACGCAGAACCGCGGTCAGCTCACCCTTCTTGCCAAGATATTTGATTTTGATCTGCTCCGTGTCCGCGTCGGTTGCCTGAATCTGCTCCAACGCTTCGGTACGGATCCGTGCTAAGGTTTCCTTCATGTTCAAGTTTCCTTTCTCACTTTTTCTTCCTATTATTATATTGTTTGCTTTGCGCTTGACGGGCAATAAAAAAACGCCCGTCCATACATCAGGACGAGGCGCAAAGCTCCCGCGGTACCACCCGAATTTCGGCTCAAAGCCAACACTTTGACGGCGGATAACGGTGCCTGCCGTATCGGACTGGGCAAGCTTTTGACCTGCGTTGACCCGATCTGCTCCAAAGCGAAATGCCAAACGGGACGGTATATGCCGCTCACAGCCAAGGCGGCACTCTCTGCAATACGAAAACCCGCTCGCGAACTTTTTCATCGCATTTTCTTCCTAAATAGTATACCATAGCGAAAGTGAAAAGTCAAGACTTTTTTTGCAAAAAAGAGGAAATCTCCCAAGGGAGATTTCCTCAAAAATTTTATTTACCGATCTTGTCCCACAGAATGAGCGGGAAGTCTGCAAAGATCGAAACGGTTTCGCCCTTGTCATCTACGTAGGTGTAATCCGTGTACTTCTTCAGGTTTGTCTTGCGGAAGTATGCAGGAATGTAGTAGTTGGACGTTACCTTGGTCAGCTGATCGCTTACCATGATTGCGTTCTGGTTGAACAGAACGGGGATCACAGGCATATCGTTCAGAAGAATGGTCTCTGCCTTGTGGAGCAGGATCGCCTTCTGTTCGGTCCAATCGGACGACTTCTTGGAGGGCGTGATGCCGTTCTCGGAGTAGATCGCGGTAATGATCTCGTACAGGGTACGACCGTCGGCAGATGCCGCTGCGGTCTCAGCCTCGGTTGCGGCTGCGATGATGGTTTCAGCAGTGGTTCCAACCACGGTAACTACGTCAAGCAATGCGTTCGTAGCGGCTACACCCGCAGAAATCACAAGGGGATCCTTCAGGTTGTTTGAGGAAGCCTTCTTCACCTTGAGATAATCGTCAACCGACACCGTTGCATTGTTGATCGCGTTACGAGCGCTATTGAGTGCGTTCGCAACGTCGGTCTCTTTTGCAAAGGTCTGTGCAGAGATGCCGAAGGAGCGAACCAACTCCACCTCTGCGTACTGAAGCAGGGTGGGAATGCTCGAGAGGGAAGCGACGATTTCCTCATATTCCGCCTCAAGCTCTGCGTTCTCAGCTGCATATGCGGTAGCTTCCTTTGCAGAGTTTGCATATGCCAGCGCACTCTGTGCCAGAAGCGTTGCGGTCTCAACGTAGGGCTTCTGCGTCTGTACGCTCTTGATGTAGTCGGAGGTTGCCGACTCCAGATCTGCAACGTAGGGAAGATAATAAATGGCTTCCATTAAATTATTATAGTCCATGTTCAGGTATCCCGTGGTGTTCTTTTCAGCGAGATAGCTGGTGTTGCCGTTGTAGGTAGCGATGTTCAGACCCATGCCCGAGAAGGGAAGGGAGAAGTTAGAGAGCATCGAATAAGCGTCCACGGTAAATGCGTTGTAGTCGAATGCGATAACCTCATAATCGTTGCGCTGAAGAGCCTCAATAAAGCGATCCTCGCACACATCCTTCGGGAAGTCCTCAACCTCTTTGTAGTAGTCGTTGTTCTCGATGGGGAGCATTTCGTCAACGGTTACGTTAAATCCAAGACCCGTCCAAGCGGCGGCAACCATTTCGGCGATCTTTACGTTTACGTCGTCATAAGCGGCTACCTTAATGCTAAAGGAGTATTGAGACGCATCAATGCCTGCAGTGGAAAGGAGCGACTTTGCCTCTGCCACGTTGGCGGAGGCTGCGAGAATATCGCCGCCGACTGCGCGGAAGTCGTTGTTCTTCTTGATCTTGCCGCCCTCAAACACGCCGGGGCAGACCAGACCGGTTGCCGCTTGCGCGTAGACGACCTCGGTGGCAATTGCGTTACGGTCAATTGCAAGCGAGAGCGCCTTGCGAACGTTTGCGTCGGAGAAGAGCATGCTGCCGTTGGCACCGTCGTTAACGATCGCGTACTCGTTCATGTAAAGAACGAAGGTAGAAAGCGCATTCGAAACCTCAACCTGCTCCTGAACGTAAGCGTCCTTGCGCAGAGAGAGCGGAATGTTACCAACGTAGAAGAGCTTTCCTGCCTGATAATCGGCAAGGATCTGCTCTGCGGTCTTGGAGCAGTCTACCAGAATACGGTAGTTGGTGACCGACTCGTTGATCGCGTCGCGCTTCAGATCGCGGAAGTAGTAAACGTTACGCTCGAGATAGAAGAAGTTGATCTTCTTTGCAAGATAGGACTTTCCTGCCAGAACCGAGCCGTCGGGCTGCGTGGAGTAATCGTCGCGGATCTTGACTTCGCTCTCGTTTTCATCCACAATGGTCGAGTAGTTGATCTTTCCGAGCTTGTAAGGACCGCTGGTAACCATGGTCGAGGGCTTCTTTGCCCAGTCGGGGTTCTTGGTTACGTAGCTTTCCATCAGGGGCGCGGTTGCAACACTGGTCAGATTGAGAATGAACTGATCGTAATCGATCTCACCCTCAAAGGTGACCTTCAGCGTGTCAACGCTGACTGCCTCGATACCAACGTTATCGATTGAAACGTCGCCCTCCTTGATAGCGCGGGCGTTTTTTATATCGTACAGAAGCGAAGCTGCGGCAAAATCGTTGGTAGAGGTCAGAAGACGTCTCCAAGCAAACGCTACGTCGTCAGCACTCAGCTGCGTACCGTTACTCCAATAGGTCTCCTTCAGGGTCAGCTCCATATAGTGCTCGCCCGTTCTCTTGTCTACGAAGAAATCGTAGTCATCAACCAGCGATTTCTTTACCTTGCCGTCGTCGTTCAGGGTAAAGAGCGTCTCGAACATCAGGCTGACTACGTTCACAGCATCAGCGTTATAATACGCGTTTGCGGGGTCGAAGTCATAGATGTCGTCGGTCAGGTACATTGTGATGTATGCGCCGGGATCCTCCTTCTCGTCGTCCTTCTTTGCACAGGCGGCGAGACAGGGAACGAGCATCACGACACACAAAAGAATGGCAATGATCCGTTTTGACATAGTGTTGAAAATCCTCCTCATGAATGAAAAAATCGGAATCGGCGCGCTTGCGCCATACGTACCCTAATATTATAAACTATTTTCCATAAAATTTCAAGTGTTTCTAAAATTTTTTAATGTATATTTTGTTAACTTTCTTGGCAAAGTAAAGTTTGCAAGGGTGAAAACGGAAAAAAAGGAGTGGTTGGGGTGAATTTTTACGAAAGGACCGATCTTGCGTGTGAGCTGGTCAAGGGCGACATGTGCGAGGAAGGGGCGTTTTGGAGTGTAGACGAACGCGAGGGCTTTCACGTCAGCCGATTGCGGATCTGCACCGAGCAGGCGGCAAGGAAG
>JAZRIE010000112.1:0-3477 GCA_045645105.1 Eubacteriales bacterium
CGTCATCCTTCTTTTTAATAAGATATTTTTCGGTATATTCAACGCCGTCCACGTAGTAGGTGTCGGTCAGACTATAGATCTTTACCACGTGGTTTGTGATCAGCAATGCCGCGATCAGCACCACGGTCAGCACCGACAGCACCGCGATCGCAATCTTCTGCTTTTTGATCATGGAAGACTTTTTCTTCCCCTTTGCCTTTTCCCAATGCGCTACCAGACGCACGTCTTCATCCGACTCAAGCACCGTGCTCTCGGTGACGGGAGTCTCTCCGAGATACCACCCAAGGAAGGTGTATCCCGCACGCGCGGGGCGCGGAAGCGGACCCAAAGGCTTTCCAACCACGGCTTCTCGGCTTGAGACCGTGACCGTGCCTCGGTCGGCGTCGAATATCACGTTTACAATCGTTTCTTCAATTCTCATCCAAATTCCCTTTCGTTAACTGCGAACCTTTCTTCTGATCAGCACGTAGAGTCCCGCTCCCAAAAGCACTGCCGCAGGAAGCAACGCCAACACCACTGTGACCACCGCAGCCGTATTCTCGTTGCGATACTCATCTCCGACCTCCGCATCATAGAACGGCACGGGATCAAGACCGATCGGAACGATCTCGCGACCGATGGTACGAAGCGTACCGAGAAGTGCGTCGGTATTTCCCCACTCGTTGCTCTCCAAGAACTTATTGGAAGCAAACTCGGTAGAACCAACGGCACACACGTAGGAGTTGTCCTGCACGTTGGTATATCCCTTACCCTCTCCAACCGTTCTTGTGTGACGCGAGATCGTCATCAAACGGAAGGGACGCAGCTTGTTTGCGGAATCCACCACAAGATCAGCACCGCTGTCGTCGGTCAGGCGCACGCCGTTTTCCTTGGCGTAGGCGTAAGCAGTCTCGCTCGCACGGAAGACGTCGAAGATGTCACGCGACTGATTGTTCTTGAAGGAATATCCGTAGGTGTATGCCGACGTACCCTTTTCGGCATCGGCAAGGCTATGCACCGTTTCATAGGTCTTGGAGTAGGCGATCGACAAGGCATTTCCGAAAATCACCTTGGGAGACGCGCCCTTTTCGCGCATATCCGTGGTCAACGAGCCGCCGATTGCCGCGTTTTCATATTGCGCGATAATACGTCCGCCGTCGTTGATGGTACTGTTCTCGTCTATGATCTCGTAGGTCGCGGTCTTGTCGTGACGCTCAAAGGCAATTCCCCACTCGCCCAAAAACTCCTCGAGATTGGCAAGCTTGGGAGTGTCAGCATCGGCAAAGACCATATACGAATATGCCTGATCCAAATGCTTTTCGAGCTTTTTCATTTCCGAAACGCCGCCCGTGAGGAAGTTGGACACGAAATCGGTCTGCGGATCAAAGGTGATGATCAGGCGGCAGTTCTCGGGGATCTCCTCATGCTCCAGATCGAGGTAAACGACGTCGTAGCCCGAACGCTCGATCACACGCAGAAATTCGCTGTACTCAGCGCGTCCTGCCTCGGTAGCAAAGGGCTCACCGTGATTGACGGTCAACGCACAGATCGGCGCTTCGGCACGGGTAACGGCGGTAATGCCCTTGATGAAGTTCTTCTCGCCGCTGTACGCCCACGGCTCGGCTTCCTCCGATGAGTTGAAGGTATAAAAAGCCTTGTAGGAGTACACGCGGAATTCAGTTCCGCTCGCAACGATGATATTGGACTGATAAATGGAGGAATAAGAGTTGGTACGATATGCGTCCACGGCAGAGGGGTTATCCCATACGTCGACTGTGGAGACCTTTATCGTATTGGAAAATTCCTTTTCCATCGCGAGCGCGGTGTAATAAACGTAGCGCATCAGACGGTTGGCGTAAAGCACGTCGGGATCGGCGCAAAAGATAATATCCACCTTGACGGGGTCATTCTCGGCGCGCGTCGCGTTTGCCGACTTGATCGTATCGCCAAGCAGCAGCTTTGCTTGCTCCGAAAGCGTATAGAGCCCCTCGTATTCCACTCGCTCCTTTTTGTCGTAATGTCCCGTCGTCAAATCGATAAACCAACGGTTTTCGGTACAAAGGAACGAGATCAGGACGTTAAAGAGCAAAACGGCGGCAACCACACCTGCGGTAAGCGAGAGAGAGATCGAGCCGTAACGAAGCTTTCGTCCAAAGCCGTTATTCATTTTCATTTCGGTAATTCTTCCTTTCTCTCTGAATTACGCGCGGCGACGCTTGACCAGAACCGTGACGGCGAGTGCCGTGATCACGATCGCGGGCGTTGCGGCAAGACCAACCGTCCACCAAAGCATCTGACGCGTGGTGATCGTGCTGATGTCGAGCGACTCAAAGGGCTTGATGGTCAATCCCTCGGGAGTATGCTCCTTGCCCAGCACGCGGAAGGCACGCATCATGGTGTCGGTATTTCCATACACGGCAGACTGCAAAAAGTCCTCCGAGCAGAAATCCACAGAGGAGACCACGCCCACGTAGGACCTTGCCCCGTTGCGCACCTGCTCGCAGATTCCCATCAGCATCGCACCGTCAGCAGATGCCACGGCGCGACCGTTTGCCCAGCTCGTAGCCGTCGCGCTGCCCTCGTACAGACTGTAAAGCGTGCGGTCACCCTTGGTATAGCTTCCGTCGCCGTTGTTCACAAAGCCCTGTGCCGCCTGCATCGAGGTCGCGTTCTTAAAGACCGTCTTTCCCGTCAGCTCGGCTACCATCTCGCCTGCTCTACCACTGCCTGCAAGCTCTCCGTAGATGGTATATCCGTCAGAGGTCAGCGACTGTGCGCTATCCTGCACCATATGGCGGTAGCTCTTGCCCTCGGGAGACGTATAGTAACCGAAATCTATACCCCAACCGTCGAGATAGCTCTCAAAATTGGGAAGCGCGGGCGTACCGTTTTCAAGGAATAGCAAAAAGCTGTTGCCGTCCTTGGCAAGGAAGGTATCAAGGATCTCGACCTCGGAGATCGACGAATACTCATCTGCAACCATGAGGTCGGAGTTGGGACTGTGGCTGATGATCAGATTGCAGTTATCGGGGATCGTATCCTTGGAAAGATCGACGTAACGGATGCTGTAGCCCGCATCGTCCAACAGATACAGAAGCTCGTAATCGTAAAAGACCTCGCCGTGATTGTTCGTAAGACACACAACCGGCTCGTTGGGATCAATGGCGTGCATAATCCCCGCCGCCAGCTTCTTCTCACCGTTATACGCCCACAATTGGTTCGTGTCTCCGTCCTTGAAGACGAAAAACTCCTCAAGCCCGTACACACGGTGGTAGCCGTCTGCCACAATGATCACGCTGGTGGATTTGATCGGCGTTTCCACCGTCTCCCCCGTTGCAGGAATCAACGTGGTTTTATAGTCGCGAACCGTGTTGGGATTCGTCCAAATGTCGTGGCAGGTCACGGTGATCCGATCGGGAAATCTTTGTGCAAGGGAGGTTGCGGCGTGGTAAAGGTTTTGCTGCGTGTGCTCCTTCGCGATCTCCTCCTCGACTGTAC
>JAZRIE010000113.1:0-5020 GCA_045645105.1 Eubacteriales bacterium
TACTCTGCGCCGCCTGCGTAATCTGCGCCTGCGTCCAGAGCCTTCTGCACGTTGTCACCCTTTGCAAATACAAGGGTCTTTACGGTCTTACCGGTTCCGTTGGGAAGAACGACCGCACCGCGAACCTGCTGGTCTGCGTGACGGGAGTCAACGCCCAGACGAACGTGAACCTCAATGGTCTCGTCGAACTTTGCCTTAGACGTCTGGCAAACGAGTGCCATTGCGTCTACTACGTCATACTGCTTCGCCTTTTCGATCAGCTTTGCGCTGTCAACATACTTTTTTCCGAATTTTGCCATTGTCGTTCCCCTCCATTACTCCTCGACGGTAACGCCCATAGAGCGTGCAGTACCGGCGATCATGCTCATAGCTGCTTCCAGGTTTGCCGCATTCAGGTCGGGCATCTTGGTCTCAGCGATCTTCTGTACCTGTTCCTTGGTCAGCTTTGCAACCTTGGTCTTGTTGGGAGCTGCGGAACCCGACTCAATGCCTGCTGCCTTCTTGATCAGAACGGGAGCGGGGGGAGTCTTGGTAATGAAGGTGAAGGAACGGTCGGCGTAAACAGTGATCACTACGGGAATGATCAGACCGATGTCGTTCTTGGTTCTCTCGTTAAATTCCTTGGTAAACACGGGAATTGCCACACCGTACTGACCGAGTGCGGGACCTACGGGGGGCTGGGGAGTTGCCTTACCAGCGGGCAACTGCAATTTGATATAACCCAAAATTTTCTTTGCCATGATTTAAAATCCTCCAAATGTGGTTTTTTGCGGAAGAATTCAGTAAAATTTTTCTTCCTCCCACGCGCAACCGCTCGGGTTGCGAATTAGTTTTGTGATGCCAGCAGTGTAACCTCACTCGATTCCAGCTCAACCGGCATATCACGGTTTCCGCGCTTGATCAGCACGGTAACGTTTTTCAGATCCTCGGAGATCGATTGAACGGTACCCGTGTACCCCTCAAACAATCCACTGCTCACCGTCACGGTGTCGCCTACGCTGAACGCGAGCTTGATCTGCTGGATCTGCTCGATATTCAACGCCGCCACTTCCTCATCGGAAAGGGGCGTAGGACGCGATCCAGGACCTACGAAGCCGGTCACACCCGTGATGTTTCGCACAGCGTGCCAGCTCTCCTCGTTCATCACCATTTTGACGTATACGTAGCAGGGGAAAATCTTGTTTTCCACCTCTTTTTCGGTGTCGCCGTTCTTTTCGATCACGACCTCCACCGGAATACGGATGTCAAAAATCAGATGTCCGAGTCCGCGGTTTTCAATAATCTTTTCGAGATTTGCTTTTACCTTGTTTTCGTAGCCGGAGTACGTGTGCGCCACATACCATCTCGGGCCAACGTTCATTTCGTTAATATCACTCATGATCTTTGTGAATTACTTATTGAACAAACCGATGAATGCAAGAAAGCCTTTGGACAGTCCAACGTCAAGCAGACAGATCACGGCTGCGCATACGATCAGGACCACGCACACAACGAGCGTGCTCTTCTTGGTCTGATCCCACGGAAGCCAAACGATCTTCTTCGATTCACTTTTGTAAACGCGAAGAAACTTCTTGATCTTTTCACGGAACTTGATGCCAAGGACCACTGCAGCCACAACCACAACCACAGCAATGATGATACCAACGATAGTACCCGTGCTGAGCTTTTTGCTTGCGGCATCAGCCTCTGCGGCAAAAGCAGGAATCGCAAAAAGGGAAATCGACAGGAGAGCGGTGAGAAGCACCGTCATCCATTTTTTCAGGGTTCCTTTTTTCATGTTAAAACCTTGATTCCTTTCTTCAGTTTTGAAATTTGAAAATCTGTCGCAAAACGAATTACTTCGTTTCCTTGTGCATCGTGTGCTTGCGGCAGAATTTGCAATACTTCATGAGTTCCAGTCTGTCCGGGTCATTTTTCTTGTTTTTCTTCGTGTCGTAATTTCTCTGCTTGCACTCGGTGCATGCCAGAGTAATCTTGACTCTTGCGTCATTCGCCATTTAGCGGCACCTCCTATAATTTTTTATTTGACGCTCCTTGGCGGGAGCATCCGTGTACCTCCCTCTGAAAGGAATCGAACAACCCATAATGGGTGGCGCATTGCCCGATTTTTGCACGCAAAAATACGCACAACAAAAAAGCCCTTTGGCAGAGGTAGAGACATTATACCACATTTCGGACGTGCTGTCAATAGTTTTTTCAAACTTTTTCCTCCCTTCCCCGATTTTTTCGTTTTTCTTTCCACATTATATAATAGATCGGGGCAGTCGTTTCCGCTTTTAGATACATTTCAACGCGGTGAAAGTTCTTGAAGGGGCGTGGGGAAACTTCTTCCAAGAAGTTTCCCCACAAAAAACCTATTCAACTCAACCACGCGCCGATGGGCGTGAGATCGATCAGGATACCGACGGCGATGCCGACCGCCAAGAGGATTCCGACGATGCGAAGCGAATCGCGCAAGGGGCGGTTGGTGCGGAACAAAAGTGCCATTCCAACACCCGCGTTGACGAGAAGTCCCGAAAGCATCGCGCCCACCGAAAGTATCCCCGAAAGGTGCAGCTCGGTCAGCACCACAGACGACGCGCAATTGGGGATCAACCCCACCGCCGCCGACAGGACGTTTGCGATCACGGGACGGTTCAAGATCAGCTCCGCCAGCCGATCCTCTCCCACGACGTGCAAAACCGAGGTCATAACGAACGTAAACAACAACACAAACAGCGTCACCCAAAGGGTATGCTTGAGTGCCGAAAGCATAAAATGGTCGTTGCACTGACAATGCTCGCGCTCACAAAGCTCCTCGATCTGCGGCTCTTGCACGGGAGCATTGCGGCGACGGCGGATCAAGCGTGCCACGGCGTCCACCAAAAAGCCCGCGGCAATGCCCACGGTCAGCTTGGTTGCAAGGATCTTCAGCACGAACGGAAGCGGCGCGCCGTGCGAGATCAGGATCGGGAGCATTTCATCGGATGTAGACAGATAAACGGCGATCAGCGTTCCTGCGGTGATAATGCGTCCCGCGTAAAGCCCCGACGCGGCGGCGGAAAAGCCGCACTGCGGAACGATGCCGAACGCACCGCCCACGAGCGGTCCCACTCTGCCCGACCGACGCAACCAATTTGCGGCGGCGTCGCCCGATTTATGCTCCAAAAACTCCATGAGCAGGTAGGTCAGGAACAAAAACGGGATCAGCCTGACGGTATCGAGAAGCGTATGCTTCAAAATTTCGGGAAGATGCTCGATCAAATGCTCCATTACGCTCTCCCCTCCCCACGGCGGCAATCGGCACAAACGCCGTACAGGATCGACTGTCCACAATCAACCGAAAAGCCGTGAACCTCAAGCAGATGCGCGGCAAAGCGTACCGAGTCGTCACATTCCAAATGTCGGATCGCACCGCATCGAGTGCATTTTTCGTGGAAGTGCGTACTGCAATCGCACCTTTTTCCAATATATTGATAGACGGCACAATTGTGTGCCTCACTGCGGAATCTGCGCACGGTGGCGTCGGCACAGAGCGCGGTCAAGTGACGGTAGGTACTGCTCCTTCCGCTCTCGCTGTCCCCGTTGACCGCACGGCAAAGCTCGTCGGCTGTGAACTGTCGGTCGGGGTTGCGCGACAGAAAATCGATCAATGCCTCGCGTCCGTCCGTTTTGTAGGTCTTTTTGGTCATGTCCTTTGCGTTTTCCTCTTTCAATTTGAGAATGGTTCTCAAATTATAACACAGACAAAAGTGTTTGTCAAGAGAAACCTTTATTTTTTTGCAAATATTGACACACGACAGGAATTATGTTATAATAAATAGTAGCAAGATCGCCACCATTTTCCCAAAAAGGAGGACACTTTATGAAGAAAACAATACTTTGGATGCTGTTGCTCTTCCTCGTTTTGTCTCTGTCGGCGGGCTGTCGCCTCAAGGAACCCGAGCCGATGCCGATTGCGGATTATTGGGCGACCTATCGCACTATGAACGAATTTACAGAAGCCTACAAAGCCGCCAAGCAACGGCAAAAAAGCGGCGAGGAGCTGACGCAAGACGATGGTTTTTTGCTCAGGATCAACACCGTCTATCAGCCTGTATTTGACCTTTCCGAATATACTCTGAGCTACATATCGGTAAATAATTACAACCTGCAGTATTGGTATAGCCCAGCCGATCTCGTTGACACCGCTTCTACAAGTATTTCTATTTGTATCACCTTTTATCACCCCAAAGAAGGAGTTGACCAATTTGAGCAAGCGGTACAACAATATCGAGACGAATACAAGCTGGAGCCAACCGCAGACGGCGTGCTCTACAATCCAACCGACAGCACGATTTACTTCCGCGTTGGCACATCCTGCGCACAGGTAACCGTCCCCGAAGCCATGAACAGCTACGAAACGATCCTCCCGCTCTGCCAATACGAGGTCTTGGAGATCGCAGAAACCGAATAAAGCATTTTCACCCCCGTGGCGCGTGTAGCCTTTTGGCTTGCACGCGCCCTTTTTGCCCGTTTGGATCTCGGTCTTAAAAACAAATTTCAGAAAACACTTGATAATCGCTTTTGAATATGCTATAATGAAAAAAACAAAAAATCGTGGAAAAAACTCCCTTTACAAAATCAGGTTATCATTGTCTCCTCAAAACACATACTAACACGGAAGGCGTTCGCAAGCTCGCGTTCGCAACCGCAGGAAAGGAAAGCACATGAAGCTCAATTACAAACGCACGATACTCGTCGGCATGGCATTTTTTCTCATCACGGCATTCTGGCAGGCATACGACGCCATCATCCCCCTGATCCTGACCAATCACTTCGGACTCCCGCAATCGGCATCGGGTGCGGTCATGTCGGTCGATAACGTTCTGGCGGTATTTCTTCTGCCGCTCTTTGGCGCGTTTTCGGACAAGATCCATACCCGGATCGGCAAGCGCACCCCCTTCATCCTGATCGGCACGGTGATCGCCACAATCTCCTTCGTTGGTCTGACGCTGATCGACAACTACCAGCTCGCCCGCGTTGTGGCGGCGGGGATCCC
>JAZRIE010000114.1:0-8149 GCA_045645105.1 Eubacteriales bacterium
CCTCCTTTCCCTCTCTCTCTCGGGCTTGCAACCTCTGGCGCGAGTATTTGGTTATCGCGCCAGTACCACAACGCCGCCCAAGGTAAACCCTACAAACCATTTACAAAGGTATTTGTAAATGCTTTGTAAAAGCCGCGAGCGGCTTTCAAGGGGTTGACTTTGGGTGTCTTATGTGGTGCGGGAAGGTTGCCCGATAGAGGCAGAAAGGAAGGTAGCAAAATGGCTATCAAAATTTACGATGAGATATACTCTCTTGAAGAACACAAACCATGGTGCGGAGCAATTTACGCACACAAACGAATCTGCGAAGCAGGACTCGCGGAACAGTTTGTCGATTATATCGGAGAACTGTTTCCCGACGGTTTAACGTCAACCGAACTGAACGACGTTTTATGGTTCGAAGACGAACTGATAGAAGATTTTCTCGAAGCCTACGATGAAACTTACTACGATAAAATGGAGGATGAAACAAAATGAAAGATTACAAAATCACAAAAATATGGGCTAACGCAATAGCCATCATAAGTGAAAACATCGACACAAGCCTTGAATATATAGAACATGAGCTTCATGAAAAACAAACCGATGTTGCCAACGAAGAACCCAGTAACACCACAGATTGGAAGCTCGAACGCATCGAAGAGCTTCAAGAGCAAGTCAAAGCTCACGAATGGGCTTTAAATCAAATAAACGCTCCATTCAAAATCAAAAAATAATCACATCGGCAGAGGTTCGGCAAAAGTCGGACTTCTGCCTTTTTTTATGGTCGTTCCTCGCATTCCTCATCCAATCCAACGGGATTGGCAACACTCTCATGTGTCAGCATGATGGTATCACCACGATATAAAACTTCACAAACCAAAAGAGCGCGTAAAGGCGACACCAAGTATCCATCAAACTCGCCTTCAGTAAGTCTCATACAAACCTCATGCGCACTTTCTGCCGCAACATGGCAACGAATTTCACTCGTTTGAGCGTCAATAATAACAAAATAACTTTTATTTTTCATTTTTTTTATACCTCTCTTTCATCGATAAACGCGAACGCCCAACCATTCACGTTTTGGTCGTAGTACCACTTGAAATCATATCCCCACTTCTCCGCGCCTTTTTCAACAAGGTGCATCGTTTGATAAAACACATCGACTTCCCTTTGCCCGGCGACTTGCAAAAATCCACCATAATCAGGCGGATATACACCGCGTGCTTTTAAATAAGCTTCCGCGATTCGCGTAAGGTGGAACAACTGCTTTTGCCGTTCTCGTTCGTAACGGCTCTGTTTGGTTTTGAACATAAAAAAAGATACCTCCACTTCATTTTCGAAGTGAAAGTATCTTTTACTTCCTATTCAATTTTGTGCACGCGCGCCTACATGCCATTTACCCCAACTACTCGCGCCCCGCACAGCGGAGTCAAGGCGCTTACAAAATGACACGTTTTGTATGAAAACTCTTTTGTTGGAAACACAAGTGTTTCCTTCCTTATGTTTACAGTACAAAACGACGTTCCATTTTGTATAGTTGGGTATGTGCTTCTCCGACGCGCGATTGGAGTTACTTCCGCTGTCTTTTGGGATAGGCAAACCCTTGTGCTTGGTACTGCGTGCTGCGGTCGTCAAAAAAACGAAAAGCACCTTCGAATTGCGAAGATGCTTTTGTTTGTATGTTTTCTTGAACAGGTCTCTTTTGAACTGATCAATTCAAGCGGTCCGGAAAAGGATCTTCTGTGGTAACGCCTGCACAGTACAGCATCGCTTTTCCAACGTTTTCACCAATTACAAGTGCGTCGGCTTGCTTCCAGTGATACATGTCACTTCCAAGGATCACCATCTGTCCGTTTTTCCATTCGGTCACCTTGAAGCCCGAGTTATCCACCACGTAGCAATTGCGAATCAACTCATCAAAGCCCTTTTGCATCGCGATAAACTTGGTGTTAACCTGCTCGGAATTCGCATTCTCTAAGTGATAGGATTGGGAGATCGTTCCCAAAATGATCGGCATATTCGATGCGCCACAGTCGTCCTCCGAATTGGTATAACGCTTCATGATCTCGGAAACGTCCTTTCGAACGTCTCTTGCAAAGCAAAAGAATATCTCTTGATACAAATCGGGCTCCGCTCTGTCGGCGCATCCCTGCATCCAATACAGTCCGCAAATTCTGACCGACGTATACCCGAGCTTGGTAGCATCAGAAACGCTCTTCTCTACTTGCTCCAAAAAGCCACGATAAAGTGCGCCCGTTGCCTCGGTAACGCTGGACGCCGGCAATTGACTTTGATAAGAAGGCGGCACCCAGTTTGCAGAGGACCAATTGCGGATGCTGGTTCCTCCAAGCGCGTACTTGACGATGCCCGCGGTTCTGCCGGTTTCCTTGTTGTAATAGGCAGAAAGAGCCTTTGCCATTCCTGCCTCGGGACCCATATGCTCAGAGGTTCTTCCAAGACCGTAGGTCGTCTTTTTCCAACTGACCACGCGAGGAGCGCCCGGCGTGGGGACAGTTCCCGAATAAAGCACGTTCGAAAAGCCGTACTTCAACTCGGGCGCAAATTCAAAGATCTCTTCCTTAGAGGAAATTTTGGTAGAACCGGCTGCATTGGATTGTCCGGCGACGAGATAAAGGTCTAAGACCTTCGTCATATCCTTTGTCGGTTCCTTCTCGTCGTCCCCTTCTGTGCCGACACCCTCGGTTGCTACGACACTTTCCGTTGTATTGGACGGCGGTGCGTCTTCCGTAGTGCAAGAGACAAGCGGCAGTATCATGAGAAGTGCCAACATGCAAATGAGTAATTTTTTCATAAGATTTCTCCTTCTTTCTTATTTATATTCATTATATCATATTATACAAAAAACAAAAAGAGCATTTTGTTCAAAAAAATAGGCATTTTAATTATTTTTAGATTTACAATCAATCGGCAAGCTTCTCTTTCCACATTTTCGTTTACATTTCCCCTCTTTGACTTTTTTTAATAAAAAATAAAATATTTTGTAAAAAGCTCTTCCAATTTTTTGAATTATATGGTATAATATATAATATATAAAATAAATCTTTTGGAGGAAAAACCAATGGCTATCAAAATGAGAATTCTTTATGCCTCCGGCAAAAAGAAGATCAACAACATTGCAAACGCGATCAAATCTCAATATGAGCTTGCTTTTAATTCGGTGGACGTCATTCCCCCCGCATATTCCTGTGATAAGGAGCGCATCGTGATCCTTGCAGTCTCGGCAAAGGGCGACGTAAGCGATTCTGTTCGTCTGTTCTGCCGCGAGCTGACCAAGGCACGCGCACAGAACGTTGCGTTGATGATCGACGGCGACGATAAGGCTGCCAACAAGCTCAAGGAGACCCTTACCGAGGCAGGAACCAACGTTATTGACGAGGTTCTCTACGTAAAGGGCGGACTTCCGATCATTGGCGGCTCTGTAAAGCCCGAGGAAAAGACCGAGATCTTTGCTTGGGTTGACCGCGTGATCGCAAACCTGAAGTAATCATAATGCCAAACGAAAAAGAGTGTTTTCATGAACGGAAACACTCTTTTTTTCGTGCTTTTAAAATTTCATGGTCAATTGGTCTGTCTCGTTGACGTTATCCAGCACACCGTTTGCGCGGAGCATATCGATGACCGATTTGCTCAGCTTGGCGCGGATCTGCAGATCCTCGACCGAGAAGAAGGGCTCCTCCTCGCGTGCCTTGATAATGTTCTGCGCGGCGTTCTCTCCAAGTCCTGGCAGAGACGAGAACGGCATACGGATCGCGCCGTTTTCGGGCAGAAACGCATAGGAATGAGATTTTTCAAGGTCAACGGGCAAAAAGCGGATCTTGCGCGCCATCGCCTCGTTGATCAGCTGCAGGGTGGTGATGCTTGCCTGCTCCTTGGGAGAGGCTTCCTTACCCCGCTTTTGAATGTCTCGCATGACCGCGACCACATTTCCCTTCCCTCCCATGACGATCTCTGCGTCAAATCCGTTGGGAGCGACGGTAAACATGGTGCAATAGAACGCAACGGGCTGATGCACCTTATACCACGCAAGACGGATCGCCGACATAACGTATGCGGCGGCGTGTGCCTTGGGGAACAGATATTTGATCTTTTTACACGACGTGATGTACCATTCGGGCACGTTATGCTCTCGCATGGCGGCTTCCCATTCGGGCGTCAGCCCCTTCCCTTTTCGTACCGCCTCCATGATCTTGAACGCCATGGCGTTTTCAAGTCCGTAACGGATCATATCGAGCATGATACCGTCACGCGTTCCGATCACGCGTGAAATATCGCAAGTGCCCTCTTTGATCAAATCCTGTGCGTTTCCGAGCCACACGTCGGTTCCGTGCGTCAGTCCGGAGATCTGCAAAAGGTCAGCAAAGTTTCGCGGCTTTGCGTCGATCAAAACCTGCTGAATAAACGGCGTGCCAAGCTCGGGGAGCCCATAGGTACCGATGGTACAGCCCTCCAGATCCTCCGGCGTGACGCCAAGCGGTGCCGTCGATTCAAACAGCTCGTAAACCGAACGATCGTTCATAGCAACGTCGAGGACCGACGAATCGGTAAAGGTCTCAAGCCACTTGTATTTGGTCGGCATATCGTGTCCAAGCTCGTCAAGCTTCAGGATCGTATCGTGCAGATACGAGAAGGCAAAGTGCGTGGTAATGATATCCGAATTGGGGTCGTCCGCTGGGTGCTGAACGGGGGTGAAATCGTACACATCATACTGCTGAGGAACGACAATGATACCGCCCGGGTGCTGTCCCGTCGTCTTTTTCACGCCCACGCAGTTGGCGACGAGACGGTTCATTTCGGCGCGTGACAGACTGATCCCCTTTTGCTCTACGTACTTTGCGACGTAGCCAAAGGCTGTCTTGTCGGCAAGCGTACCGAGCGTACCCGCACGGAAGACGTGTCCCTCGCCGAACAGCTCCTCGGTGTATTTGTGAACGCGCCCTTGCACGTCACCCGAGAAGTTGAGGTCAATATCGGGAGACTTGTCACCATAGAAGCCGAGGAAGGTCTCGAACATGATGTCGTGACCGTCGGCGCAATATTTCGTGCCGCAATGCGGACAGATCTTGTCGGGCAGGTCGAAGCCCGATCCGACAGAGCCATCGGTAAAGAACTCGCTTGCCTGACATTTGGGGCAATAGTAATGCGGCGGTAGCGGGTTGACCTCGGAAATACCCGCCATGGTAGCAACGAAGGACGAACCCACCGAGCCACGCGAGCCGACAAGATACCCCTGCTCCTCACTGTAATGCACAAGTCGCTGTGCGATCAGATACAGTACGGCAAAACCATTGCTGATGATCGAGGTCAGTTCCCTTTCCAGACGCGCCGAAACCAGCTCGGGCAAGGGATCACCGTACATCCTTTTGGCACGCTCCCAGCACATATCCTGAAGCTCCTGCTCAGCGCCCTCCATTTCGGGCGTGTAGGAGCCTTTGGGGATCGGGCGTACCTTTTCGATCTGATCGGCGATCATGTTGGTGTTGGTCACAACGACCTCGTAAGCTTTTTCCGCGCCGAGATAGGAGAACTCCTCAAGCATTTCGTCGGTGGTACGGAAGTAGATGCCAACGTCCCTGTCGTAATCCTTGAATTTCATACCCGCAAGCAATATCTTGCGGTAAAGCTCGTCCTCCTCGTTGAGGAAATGCGCGTCGCAGGTGGCGCAGACGGGCTTGTTGTAGCGTTCACCCAGCTCGACTACGCGACGGTTGAGATCACGCAGTCCCTCGTCGTCGGCAATCCTGCCCTCGGCAACAAGGAAGCGGTTATTACAGATCGGCTGGATCTCCAGGTAATCGTAGAAATTGACGATTTCCTCGATCTCGGCTTCCGGACGGTTCTCAAGAATCGCATGGATCAGCTCACCCGCCTCGCAGGCAGAGCCGACGATCAAGCCCTCGCGGTGCTTTTCAAGTACCGTCTTGGGAATACGCGGCGTGCGCTTGAAATAGTTGAGATAGCTGTAGGAGATCAGCTTATAGAGATTTTTCAGTCCCGTTTGGTTCTTGACAAGCAGGATCTGATGATAGGTGTTCAACTTTAGGGGATCGGCTTTTTCGGTCATTTCACGGCGCAGATGCAAAAAATCGGTCAGGTCGGATTTTTCCATAATGTCGATCATACGGAAAAAGATCATTGCCAGCATTTCGGCGTCGTCACAAGCTCTATGGTGATTGAAGTCGCCAAGCTCATAAGCTGCCGCGATGGTATCAAGCTTATGGTTTTTCAGCTCGGGATTGATGTATTTGGATAGCGCGACGGTATCAAGATACGGGTTTTCAAACGGAAGCTCCGACAGCTTTGCGAAATGACGGATAAAGCCAATGTCAAAGTTTGCGTTGTGCGCGATCAGAAGCGGAAGCGGCTCGCCCTCCTTGATATCGTTGTTACCGATAAAAGCAAAAAATGCTTTAAGCGCGTCCCCCACGAGCGGCGCGTCGGCAACCATTTCGTCGGTAATTCCCGTCAGCTTTACGATCTCCTCGGGGATCGGGCATTCGGGGTTGACGAAGGTATTGAAGCGGTCAAGCACCTGACCGTCCTTGATCTTGACGGCACCAATTTCGGTAATCTTGCAGTTTTGCACCGAAAGTCCCGTCGTCTCAATGTCAAAGACCACACATTCGGCGCGGAAATTGGGATCGCAATTTCCCGTGACCGCGCCCGCCGTGTTGTTAACGAAATAGGCTTCCATGCCGTATATCACCTTGAAGGGATTGTCGGCGTCGCAGCTCTTTTCATAGGCGATCATCGCCTCAGGATAGGCTTGCACGTTTCCGTGGTCGGTAATCGCCACGGCGGGGTGTCCCCATTTGAGCGCGGTTTTCACGGCAACGTCGGGTGCGATCAGCGCATCCATCGACGACATGGTGGTGTGCAGATGCAGCTCCACACGCTTTTTCTCGGCGGTATCCTTACGCGTGATCTTGGAAATGTTGGCGATATCGGTGTAGAAGAAGGTGAAATCAAGATCGACCTTCCCCTTGCGTGTCATTTTCTTGGCATAGCCGCGCATGGCGATCACACTGCCGTTTTTGATCAGTCCGCAAAGCTCGTTCGCCGACTCCAGATCCATGCCATACGAGCGATGCTCGATCGAGGTGTTGCCATCAAAAATATCAAAGCTGATATCAAATTTATCTCCCGCGCGGTTGGCTTCGCGTTGAAAATTGAAGACCTCACCCAAAATGACGATGTTACGCACGGGCTTATCGATCGACGAAATGGCAATGGGTTGGATCGGAAATGCTTCGCCAAAGATGTAGTTGGGCGACGAAATATCAAACAAGGTGTGCCCGATCCGACATTTTCCGTCAAGCATTTCGGGGATACACTCGCCCTCGTAGATCGACGCCGCACGCGGAAGGATCTCGCGTTCCTCAACGTCGGGGGCTTGTCCCCCACTCTGAAATTGCGCCTGCTGAGCGCGGTGATACTCGATCTCTGCCTTTGCCGCGTCGCGGCTAAGCTGCGCCATCTGCGCATCTATAGATGATTGATATTGACTTGGGTCATAGTTCTCCATTCGATTGATCACGACCTTGATCGAAATACCAAACTCCTCGCGCACGATCTCTTCCATCAATTGCGGGGTTTTCGCGTCGTAGATCAAATTGACACCGCTCTCCGAGAATGGGATCTCAACCGTCAACACGCCGCCGCTGTAGCGATAGTCGCAATGATTGAAAAAGCCGTTGGCAACGATCCCGCGGCGGTTGGTCTCGATCAAAAGGTCGGGAACTCGCTCGGTGTCAAAGCTCTCGGTGGGATAGCGCGGACGGAGTCGAACCATCTTCAGATCATACGCCGTGCGGATCTCCTCCTCGATCTCGTAAAGCGTGCGCTTTGGAATCACGCGAGGAAAAGCCGCAGAGGCTTCGATCAACCTCTGTGGCTTGTCCACGCGCAACGCAATACTTCCCGTGTCGGCTGAGCGCAACAGCTCCTCAAACTCGGCGCGCGGTTTGTATCGGTTAAATATCTCAAGTAAATTTCTGCTCATTTCTTTATCCCGTCCTTCAAAAGACGCACTTCACGTATCAAGCGCTCGATCACGGCGTCCTCGGGGATCTTCTCGACGATCTCCCCGTGACGGAACAGAACCGCCTCACCAACACCGCCCGCGATGCCCACGTCGGCTTCACGCGCC
>JAZRIE010000115.1:0-1991 GCA_045645105.1 Eubacteriales bacterium
CAAAGCGAACAGAGAAGTTTTCCATCAGCTCGCCGCGATAGGACAGAGGCTTGGACGCGTACACGATACCGTCTGCAACACCCTTTTGGGGCGACGTGAAGACCTCCTCGGACGGAATGTTGGGATTGAAGACGATGCCGCTTCCCTGCGCCGCCTCGGCGCCGCCCATGAAGAGCGCGTCCGAGATCATACCGACACGGAAATCGGTTCCGTTCGACGACTTCAGCTCAAGCGTCTCGATGCCGAGGTCGTTGAGATATTTGCAACGGCGGGAAAGGTCCTCGTTATGTGCCTGCCATGCCGCTACGGGATCCTCGTCTACGCGCGCGGTGTAGAGGATCGCCTCCCAGAGCTTTTCGATGGCACGCGAGCGTGTTTCGTTCGGGAACACCTTTTTTGCCCAAGCCGCGCCGGGGACTGCGGCAATACACCACTGATATTTGTTATCCATCTTTTCACGGAAGGGCTTGATGATCTTGTAGCGTGCCTGCGTTGCCTTGGAGATCTTTCCCTGATTGACGCCCTTGAGTCCATCGGGATCGTCGGATTCCAGATAAATGCGAACGGGAAGCGTTTCGGAGTAGTGTCTGAGCTTTTCGACCTCCCAATCCTCCATGTGCGACAGTGTGGTAAGGCTACACTTTTTCTGCGTGACCTTAGTCAGTGGCTGATACGTCCAATCCACCCATACCTTGCGCGCGCCGCAGGCGTAGCATTCCTCTGCTACCATTTTGACAAATTCAGGCTGATCCAGCGCGGCGGTAATCACCACGTCCTGTCCCTTTTTCACGTTTCCGCCCATAACGGCGATCAGCTTTGCGTATTTTCGAAGTGTTGTTTTTTTCATTTTTTTATTTCCTTCCAAAAGTATCATTGTTTCCTACATATTATAGCCTATTTGGCGTTATTTGTCAAGCAAGGGAGACGAAAAAGCAGGATGTTTTCGACTTTTTGGTCGATCGCATCCTGCTCTCTTTGTTATACGGTTGCCTTTTGCGCAAACTTTTGCTTGGCACTGCTGATCTTGTTTTCCTCAGCCTTTTCTAAGGGGTAGTAGCCTCGCGCGTTCATTTCGTTAAAAATCTCCTCTTGAATACGGTGCTCGTCGGCAAGGATCGAGGTCAGCGTCGATCTGACTGCGCTTGTTGCCGCCTCGTTACAGTAGGAATTGTACGCGCTCGTCAAAAACTTTTGTGTGGTCAAAAGGTCGTTCATTTTTTGTTGCTCGTTCATTTTACACATGCATTGCTCCATAATCCGCTCCCCCTTATTTCAAATTGGAATACAGCTCGTCGAAGTGACGTTGATGACGTTGCGCGATCTGCTCGTACTGATTTTTCAGCACGTTGTCGGTCGCCTCCGCGGCGTAGCATTTGTACTTTGCTACCAAGTTTTCCTCCAAAGACAAGAGATCCGAAATTGCCGTCAGCTCCTTACAAGTGATTTGTGCCATGTTTTTTCCCTTTCCTTATTTATAAATACGATTTCATTTCTCGGGCGATCTTTTCCTCGAATGCGCAAACGTCACGCGTCAAGCGTAGCGCGCTCTCCGACACGTTGGAATTCTCCGCCTCTCGCAATTTGCGCGTCATTTCGTTCACGCCCATCGTCGCGCCCTCAATCATCATTGCCGCCAGATGCGACGTTGTGGAATCCCGCACGGTGTTCATGAACGTTCCCCATTTTGCCGAAAGCTTCGTCAAGGCTCCCTCATCCTCGGGCTTGGCTCCCTCGTCGGCAAGCAACTTTGCCGCACGCGAAGCAAACGCCTCGAATGCGCTTAGCTGAACGGTCATATCGCTCTTGAGCCTTTCGTCCTTAACGTGCGGCATCAGATTCAGAATGGAATCCCCTGCCATCTTAACGTTTTTGTAGACGGCTTGGATCAGCTCGGCACTTTTTGTGGTAACAGCGTTTTCCATCAGTCCTCTCCTTTCCTTCTTGGTTTTCTTATTGTTTCCAATCCATTAAAATCCATGCAAAAAAGTTTT
>JAZRIE010000116.1:0-7475 GCA_045645105.1 Eubacteriales bacterium
GAGGGGCATGATCTCGCTTTCCAGCTCACACATCACCACGTTGCTCTTACCCTCCACCAAAAGCTCAACCGCCTTGACACCCATTTGTGCCGCGGTGGTACGGTCTCTCATGGTAGGCTTGCCGCCACGGACGATATGCGCGAAGCGTGCAAACTTGGTCTCCACACCGGTCTCTTCCTGAATGCGCTTGGCAAGCGTTTCGGCATAAGGCGTGCCGTCGGGATTGAACATTCCTTCGGATACCACAACGATCATGCCGCGCTTGCCGCCCTTGCGGAGTGTGCGGATCTTTTCGATCGCCGCCGCCTCGTCAAACGGAACCTCGGGGATCGCAACAGCCACAGCACCCGATGCAACCGCCGCATAAAGCGCAAGCTGACCGCAGTTGCGTCCCATGACCTCTACGACGTTGAGTCGCTCATGAGACTCGCAGGTATCGCGCAGACAATCGACCATCTGCATGGTGGTATTGATCGCGGTATCAAAGCCGATGGTATAATCGGTTGCGGTAATATCGTTGTCGATCGTTCCGGGCAGTCCAACCGAAGGGACGCCGTGGAAGGTCATATCGGTAGCGCCGCGGAAGGTACCGTCACCGCCGATACATACGAACGCGTCAATGTGATTGGCGCGGCAGGTAGCGACCGCTTGCGCAATGCCCTCCTCGGTCTTAAATTCGGGACAGCGGCTGGAATACAAAAAGGTTCCGCCCAAGCCAACGAGATTGTTGACGCTGTTTTGCGTAAGATGAGCGAACTCGCCCTTCATCAATCCCGCGTATCCGCCGACGATACCGACGACCTCAATCCCCATTGAGAGCGCCTTGTTTACAACTGCCTTGATACACGAATTCATTCCGGGAGCATCTCCACCCGAAGTCAAAATACCGATCTTTCTGAATAATGCCATGATAACGACCTTTCTGTTTCCCTTTTGATTGGCAGAAAAAGTTCTCATTTTCCGCCCAAGCCTAACTATATTATTCTCTTATAATATTGTAATAT
Source organism: Eubacteriales bacterium (assembly GCA_045645105.1). Taxonomy (GTDB): domain Bacteria; phylum Bacillota; class Clostridia; order Oscillospirales; family CAG-272; genus UMGS1865. The sequence goes on from JAZRIE010000116.1 coordinate 1,005, forward strand.
ATTCTTGAAAAAAAGTCAAGACATACGGCGAAAATATTTGTCACTTTTTTTCCGTTCTTTGCCACAAAGCTGCTTTATTTTGCCTTTAAACTTTTTTACGCAAAAAGGCCCACCTCCGCTCCTTGCGGAGCTGGACCGCATTTTGATACTTTCGTATCAGTTTGTATAGTTGTCAAAATAGCCCTGCACGAGAACCACGGGAGTTCCCTTGTCGCCAGATCCGCTGGTCAGGTCGCAAAGCGAGCCGATCAGGTCGGTCAGCTGACGGGGCGTCGTACCCTGTGCCGCCATGTTTCCTACCAAGGAAGCCTCACCCTTTTGACGAATGCTCTCGGAGATCGCCTTTTTCAGCTCCTCGCCGCTCAGATCCTTGTAATCGTTATCGGCAAGATACTTCAGCTTCAGCTCGTTGGGGGTACCCACAAGACCGTCGGTAAACGCGGGGGAAACCACCGGATCGGCAAGCTCCCAGATCTTACCCTTGGGATCCTTAAACGCGCCGTCGCCGTAAACCATGACTTCAACGTGCTTACCGGTTGCCTGCAATACGCGCGCCTGAATATCAAACACGAGATCGCGGCATTCACGCGGGAACAGCTTCACCTTATCCTCGGTGGATTTGTTCGAGCCGAGCAGACCGTATTTTTCGTTACAGCCGCTTCCGTTTACGGGAGCGTTCATAATGTCGTCCAGACCGCATACGACCTTAGCACCTGCCGCACGCAGAATACGCTTGGTGCGCTCACGCGTGTGAATGTCGCAGGTCAGGACGCAATCGGTATAATCAAGGATCGCCTTTGCCTGATTGGCAAATACGATCTCGACCTCAGCACCGCAGGAGCGAATGAGGTCGCTGTAGTATTCCACGTAGTCCACACCGGTAAACTCCAGCTTGGTGTCGTTGCCAAACAGCTCGCGGTAACGCTCAAGCGACAACACGTCGCTGTAAGGATTGACGCCGGCCGCATCGATCTGGTCAAGCGTGATCATTGAGTTTCCGACCTCGTCGGAGGGGTAGCTGAGCATCAGAACGATCTTCTTAGCACCCATTGCGATACCGCGCAGGCAGATCGCAAAGCGGTTACGCGAGAAGATCGGGAACAAAACACCGATCGTTCCACCGCCAAGCTTTGTGCGCACATCCTCGGCAATGTCCTCAACCGACGCGTAGTTGCCCTGCGCGCGTGCAACGATAGACTCGGTAATGGAGATGACGTCGCGGTCACGAAGCTCAAAGCCCTCGGACGCGGCAGCCTCCAATACACTTTCGGTTACGATCGCGGCGAGATCGTCTCCCTCGCGAATAATGGGGCAACGGATGCCTCTGGAAACCGTACCAACTCTACGTTCTTTCTTATCCATTATTTTCAAACCCTTTCTTTTTGCGGTCGGCAAAGACGCCTTCCGCCCGCCGAAACACGGCATTTTGAAATCTCACCTTATTATTATATACTCTTTTGCGGAAAATGTCAAGAAAAAGTACATAATAAGACAAAAAATTTTTTCCAAATTTTGCGCTATTTCGTGCCTGTTTTTTATGCGACACGGAAAAAATGTGTTTTTTTATTTTAGAAGACACTTTTTTCACGCCGTCAAAGCGGCAGATAGGTCATGATGCATTGCGCGGCAAGAGCCGTAACGCAACAAACGATCGCCACGACTGTAAGCCCCTTGCCTTTGACCGCAAGGATGCCGCCCACAAGAAGTCCCGCAGCGGCGGCAATCACGTTCCCCGTGGCGTAAAGCGCGGCAGGCAGCGTCATGGCGGCGAGCACCGAGAATGGAATGTAATACAAAAACGAGCGCACGTAGCGGTTTGTGATCTTTTTTTGCAACGCCGCAAACGGCACCGCGCGGATCAGGTAGGTCGAGCCTGCGAGGATGAGAAGATAGATCCAAAAGTCCTTCATGCCGTCTCCTCCTCTCCGTCACGCACGGGAAAGACGACCGCGCCAAACACCGCCGCCGCAATGGCGCAGATGCTGACGGTCAGCCCCGACGAAAGCCCCTTGAACACGGGAATGTAATAAAAGCCGCAATGCAACGCCACCGCCACCGCAACGACTGCCAATACGGCGCGTGACGTGCGTGCTTTGGGGGCGAGGATCGCCAAAAACATTCCGTAAATGGCAAGACAAAGAGCATCTAACACAAGCGCGGGCAACACGTTTCCAATGAGGCTTCCAAAAAGCGTTCCGAGCGTCCACCCAACGTAAGGAAAGACCGAAAGTCCCAAGAAAAAGGGCGTATCCACCTCGTCCTCTGCCGACGCGACCGCAAAGATCTCGTCGGTCATAAAAAAGCCAAGCAACCACCGCTTAACACCGCAAAATTTCGGTGACGTCTTTTGCGCGAGCGACACCGACATGAACGAATACCGCACGTTGACGGTCAATTGCGAGATCAGCATTTCGAGATACCGTCCCGCCTGCGTCATCACGCCGATCCCCGCCAACTGCCCCGCCGACGTCAGCGTAGTCATGGAGATCAGCACCGCTTGCCACCACGAAAAGCCATACGACACCGCCATGATGCCAAACGTAAACGACACCGAAAGATAGCCAAGCCCGATCGGTACTCCCGATCGCAAGCCTCGTGTAAAGCGGTTCATCATATCTGACCCCCTTCCTTTTTCTTACCCTCCGTGCTATTTTACACACATGCTAAATTATAACACAACACCGTTTCTTTGTCAATTGTTTTGTCGAGAAAACCCAATCTGAAGTCGAGAAAACCCAATCTGAAGTTTGAGGGAGACACCCGTTTGAGCGTCTCCCTCATTTTTACGCAATTGCGCGATTTTGTTTTTCTTTTTTTAAAAGGGTTAGAATTTCCAGCCACCCTGGTCGTTTCCGAAGCCACCGCCGTCATTGCCCGACGGATCGTCCTTGTTCTCGCCGTCCGCCTGCTTTGCGGCTTCTTCCTCAGCCTTGCGCTTGGCTTCCGCCTCTGCGTTCTTGGCTGCTCTCTCCTCGTTGTCGCGGCGGCTCTTTTCCGCCTTCTCCTCGGCAATCGCATCGAGATCCGCCTCGGTTGCTCCGTCCTTCATTGCGGCGGCGAACTGATCGCCATCCATCGTCTCATGCTTGAGCAGATATTCGGCTACGAAATGCAGCTTGTCGATATGCTCGGAAAGGATCGTCTTCGCATCGTCGTAGGAGTCCTTGACCAGACGCTGGATCTCCTCGTCGATGAGCGCGGCGGTCTGCTCGGAGTAATCTCTGCCCGATCCGTAGTCCTTACCAAGGAAGACCTCGGAGTGCCCCGAGCCGTACAGTACGGTTCCAAGCTTGTCGCTCATACCGTAGCGCGTGACCATGCCGCGCGCCGTTTTGGTTGCCTGCTGAATGTCGGCAGACGCTCCCGTGGTAATATCGTCCATGATCAGCTCCTCGGCAACGCGGCCGCCAAGAGCCAGACGAATGCGGTCGAGCATTTCTCCACGGGTCAGATGGTTCATATCCTGCTCGGGAACGCTGACGGTCACGCCGTTTGCGTTGCCTGCGGGAATAATGGTGATAAACTTGACAGGGTCTGTGTTTTTGCAGTAGTAGGATACGACTGCGTGACCCGCCTCGTGATACGCCGTAATTTTGTTGTCCTTTTCGGTGCGCGCACGCGATCTTTTTTGCGGTCCGAGCAGGGACTTCATAAACGACTCCTCGATATCGTCCATACCGATCAGCGACTTATTCTTCTTTGCCGCCAACAGTGCCGCCTCGTTGAGCAGGTTTGCAAGCTCCGCGCCCGTAAAGCCGACGGTGGTCTGCGCGATCTTATGGAAATCGACGCTTTCCTCCAAGGGCTTATTGCGCGCGTGTACCTTCAGGATCTCCTCGCGCCCCTTCAGATCGGGGTAGTTGACCGTGATCTGGCGGTCAAAGCGTCCCGGACGAAGCAACGCGGGGTCGAGAATATCGGGGCGGTTGGTTGCCGCCATGACGATGATACCGTCGTGCGAGCCGAAGCCGTCCATTTCCACGAGCAATTGGTTGAGCGTCTGCTCTCTCTCGTCGTGTCCGCCGCCAAGACCTGCTCCGCGGTGACGACCGACGGCATCGATCTCGTCGATGAATATGACCGACGCGGGAGATTTGCGTGCCGTTTCAAACAGATCGCGCACGCGCGATGCGCCGACACCGACATACATTTCAACAAAATCAGAGCCCGAGATCGAGTAGAACGGAACACCCGCCTCACCCGCGACCGCCTTGGCAAGCAGGGTCTTACCCGTGCCGGGAGGGCCTACGAGAAGCACACCGTGCGGGATTTTTGCGCCGAGCTTGGTAAACTTGGAGGGATCCTTTAAGAATTCCACGATCTCTACAAGCTCCTCCTTTTCCTCGTCAGCACCCGCTACGTCGCGGAACAGCACCTTGCTTTTTTCGTTGGTGCTTGGCACCTTGACGCGTGCCTTGCCAAAGGAGTTGAATTTTCCGCCTCCTCCGCCGGCACCCATACTCTTAAAGGAGATGACGTAAAGAACGATAAACACCACCACGATCAGGATCATGGGAAGCCAGCTCACCCACGCGGGGAGCGTGTTGATGGGCTGAGGCTCGTAGGTGGTAATAATGCCGCGATTGACCTGATCGGCGATCACGTCGCTCAGATCGGCGTGGAACATTTCAAAGCTCTTGAGCTTATAGTTGACGGTTCTCGGCGTGCCGTTTTCGACCACCGTCAAGATCAATTCATTCTTGGCATTGACTGTGACCTCTGTGACCTGCTCGTGATAGAAATAGTTCAGCACGTCGTCGTAGGTGAGCGGTTCACTCTTACTTCCGCCTCTGAAGAGTGCCGAAAGGACGAGAATAACGCCGCCCAGGATCACAAGATAGAATATAAGCTCGTGTAAAAAACCTCGTTTTTTCAAGGGAATTCCTCCGTTTCGTTGTTGTTCTGCGCTTTATTTTTGATATACGGACGGCTTTAATATGCCAACGTATGGAAGATTGCGATACTGCTCGCTGTAATCCAGACCGTAGCCCACGATAAACGCGTCGGGAATATTCATGCCCACGTAATCGGCACAAAGGTCTACCACTCGACGCTCGGGCTTGTCAAACAGCGTACAGGTGCGTACACTGTGCGCGCCACGCTCCGAGAGCAGCTGCTTGAGCTTTTGCAGGGTCCTTCCGCTATCAATGATGTCCTCGATCACGATCACGTCGCAATCCTTCACGTCTCGCTTCAGGTCCAGATGTACTTGAATAAAGCCCGATGACTCGGTGCTTGCCCCATATGAGGAAAGCTTCATAAAGTCAAGCTCACACTTGAGCGGTATTCTGCGAATCAGGTCGGCCGCAAAGAAGACCGAGCCCTTCAGCACCGTTACGAAGATCAGTGGACGCCCACTATCCCGATAATTCTCGGTGATCTCCGCCGCCAATCGGTCGCATATCCGTGAAAGCTCCTCGGTGCTTGCCAAAACTCCTTGAATATCCTTTTCCATGTCCGTTTCAATTCCGTCCTTTCTGCGTTCTCGGTGCGATCGAAACACCGATCCGATGCGTTGCCTCGCGTGAGGAAATTCCGTCCCGCGTCCCCACAAAGGGAGCCCACACAATACCTTCCCCATCACACAGGAGCGGAAGGCGCGTGCGCCAATACACGGGAACGTTTGCCTCTGCGTAAAGCCTTCTCAGCTTTTTGTGCATCCCACCGCGCAAAAGCAGATCGCCCGCCCGATAGGATCTCCAAAACAAACTATCCTTTATTATATCAAAATCAATTCTTAAATTTATATACGACTCTGTAGACAAATTGTTAATTTTTGTCTTTTCACCATATTCTTCCACATTGATCAGCACGTCACCGTCGCCAAGCGCGGTCTGACCGACCGAAAAAGGGATTTGAAACGGATCAACGTCCCGCGGCGGTCCCTTCCTGATCCATAGCCGACCAAACTCCGCCACGGCATAATAGCCGTCGTGAAGCGCGACCTGCGCATCCGAGTCCTCGCCGTTGATCAGCCCCTGCAGTCCTTCTATATGGACCCGCTCCGGCGCATATCCCGTCTCGCGCTTGATCCATTGCATCAGCGCGCGGTTTCGAAGCGGCGGCACGGCATCGTGAAGATTCTCAAGCGACAATCCGCCGTCGTTCTCGGCGTACCGCAAAAGTGCTGACGAAAGCTCCGAGAGAAAGCCTTCGTCCTCTCGCAGAGACTCGGTCATATGATAAGCGCGCTTGGGCAGCTCCTCGTAAAATTCCGAGAGGATCGGGATTACCTCGTTGCGAATACGATTGCGCGCGTAGGCAGTATCCTCGTTTGTGCTGTCGGTGACGTACTCCAGGCTGTTTTCACGACAGTACGCAAGGATCTCGCGCCGCGATGCCTGCAAAAGCGGACGTGTGAGAATACCGTATTTCATGAAACGCACGGGAGCGATGCCGCAGAGTCCCGAAAGTCCCGTGCCACGACAAAGATGAAGCAAAACCGTCTCCAGATTGTCGTCGGCATGATGC
>JAZRIE010000117.1:0-4501 GCA_045645105.1 Eubacteriales bacterium
GTGGACTTACCGCAACCCGAAGGTCCTACCAATACGAGGAACTCCTTGTCCTTAACCTCAAGGTTGAAGTCGGACACAGCGGTTACGCCGCCGGGGTACTTTTTATAGATGTGTCTTAAAGATAAGCTTGCCATTTTGCAATCCTCCTGATTTGCCACAGGCAATGTGGCAGTATTATTCAACGTATAATATTATACCAAATTATTTTCAAAAATGGAAGAGGTTATTTCTCCAAATTTTAGGGTTCAAATTTGTATATTTTGCACAATTTCGACACCTTTTATTTGGAAGTCAAGACTTTGAACGAGTTGTGTTTTAATATATTAAAATCAGAAAAAGCCGTGTTTTATAAATTCACCTTTGTCGAAAAATAGAATACACTGTTATCAGGCAATTTGAAAACGAAAGGTGGTACGCGCCTATGAATAAAGAAATGCGTCTTGACGAGTTGTCCGCGGGAGATGTTGCCGTGGTTCGAAGGCTTTCCCTTGAAGGCGACATTCGCAGACGCCTGCAGGATATTGGACTGATTGAAGGAACACTTGTCGAATGTCTTGGAAAAAGTCCGTCGGGCGATCCACACGCCTATCTGATCCGCGGCGCGGTGATCGCCATTCGCGCGGCAAACGGCAAGCAGGTGCTGGTGTCGCGCATCGACGGCGAGGACGAAACGTCATGGGACTGACCAAAAGCTCGGTCGGCAAAGGAGCCATTGATACCTCGCTCTCCCTTCGCAAGGCTTCCCCCGACGACCGCGTGATCGCGCTTGCAGGCAATCCGAACGTAGGAAAAAGCACGGTCTTCAACGCGCTCACGGGCATGAATCAGCACACGGGCAACTGGCCGGGGAAAACCGTTGCCAACGCCACGGGAACCTGTAAAAGCCGCGCACACGGCTATATTTTGGTCGATATTCCCGGCACCTATTCCCTATTGGCGCACTCCGCCGAGGAGGAGGTGGCACGCGACTTCATCTGCTTTTGGTCCCCCGACGCGGTGGCGGTGGTCTGCGACGCGACCTGCCTTGAACGCAATCTCAATCTTGTTTTGCAGATCATGGAAAGCGGTGCGCGCGTGGTGGTCTGCGTCAATCTGATGGACGAGGCGCGACGCAAGGGACTGCACCTTGATCTGTCGCTTCTGTCCGCGCGGCTGGGCGTTCCCGTGGTGGGAGTTGTGGCACGCAAAAAAAAGACGCTCCGCGCGCTCACCGACGCGTGGGACACCTTGATCGACCGAGACGCCCCCCTGCAAAATTGCGTGATCCCCTACCCCGAAGCGCTTGAGGACGCGATCGCGCCGCTGGTATATCGCTTGCGTGCGCTTGATCTCAAGGGGCTCCACCCCCGTTGGCTTGCCCTGCGTCTTCTCGACGCCGACGAATCACTCCTGCGATCTCTCAAAAAGCACCTGGGCGATGACTTTTTAAACGATCCCGTCCTCGTCTCGGCGCGTGCCGATGCAGAAAAGACGCTCCTCTCGCACGGACTTGACCGCGAAGGGATCGAGGACGTGATCGTCGCCTCAGCGGTGCGGCAGGCGGAGTCGGTTTGCCGTGGCGTTGTCACGCATGAGCGCGAGCAATACGACTTCTTCGACCGTCGCCTTGATCGTGTTCTGACGGGACGTGTCACCGCCTACCCCGTCATGCTTCTGTTGCTGGCGTTGATCTTCTGGCTGACGCTCACGGTCTCCAATATTCCGTCGGAGTGGCTCTCCGACAAGGGCTTTTGGCTGATCGGTCGCATAGCGCTCCTTTTGGAGAATTGGCACGCGCCGCCGTGGCTGATCAGCGTACTGACCGACGGGATCCTTTGCGTGCTGGTTTGGGTGGTCTCGGTCATGCTTCCGCCCATGGCAATCTTTTTTCCGCTCTTTACCCTACTCGAGGACGTGGGGTATCTGCCGCGCGTTGCCTACAACCTTGACCGACATTTTCAGCGTTGCCGTGCCTGCGGAAAGCAAGCCCTGACCATTTGTATGGGCTTTGGCTGTAACGCCGCAGGCGTGGTGGGGTGCAGGATCATTGACTCGCCGCGCGAGCGGATGCTGGCGATCCTGACCAACAGCCTCGTGCCCTGCAACGGTCGTTTCCCCACGCTGATTGCCGTGCTGACCATGTTTTTCGTCGGCTTTTCGGGAAGCCTTGGCGCGTCGGTCGTCTCGTCGCTTTTGCTCACCTCCCTCATTCTGCTCGGCATTCTCGCCACCTTCCTTGCAACGCGTCTACTCTCAAAAACCTGTCTTCGCGGCATGCCGTCATCGTTTACGCTCGAGCTTCCGCCGTTCCGTCCGCCGCAGGTCGGAAGGGTGCTTGTGCGCTCGATCTTCGATCGGACGGTATTCGTGCTTGGGCGGTCGGTCGCCGTAGCGGCACCCGCAGGACTGATCATCTGGCTGCTTGCCAATCTTACGGTTGGCGACGCGACGCTCCTGCGGCATTGCACCGATTTTCTCGATCCATTCGCGCGTCTTTTCGGCATGGACGGCGTGATCCTCACGGCGTTTATTCTGGGCTTCCCCGCCAACGAGATCGTGATCCCGATCATGATCATGACCTATCTGTCGCAGGGCAGGCTGACCGAGCTTTCGAGCCTTACCGCGCTTAAGGATCTGTTCGTATCGAACGGCTGGACGTGGGCAACCGCCGCTTGCGTACTGATTTTTATGCTCATGCATTGGCCCTGCTCGACGACACTTCTGACAGTTAAAAAGGAGACGGGAAGCCTTGGGTGGACGCTGGTCGCCGCCGTACTCCCCACCGCATTCGGTTTGATCGCTTGCTTCCTCCTGACCTCGATCGTAAGGCTTTTTGGTCTTGCGTGAAGCAAAAAAAACGGGTCTGTCTCATTGTACCCTATCCGTGAGCTCGGACGTGTGCAATGCGAGACAGACCCTTTTGTATTTCTTGTTGGTTCAAGGCTTTTGAAAATCGACGATGGCGCGATACATTTTCATGAAATCGGCGTAAGACTCGTCGTCTGCCGACGCGCCCCAAACGTAGCTCTGCGGCATCACGATCAAGGTGTCCTCGGGCAAAATTTTGAGTGCATCGTAATACTGATACAGCGCGGTCTCGGAAAGGCGGATCGCGTAGTCGTCGTATGCCCCCGCGGGTCGCGTTTCGTAAAGCTCCGAGAGCGGCACGGCAAGCTTTTGCAGATTTTGCACCTCGTACACGTATTCGCTCACCAGCCACACCGCACTCTCGCCCGTCATGACGTAAGTGCCAAAGGTGGACAAATGATCCTTGGACACCTGCTTGGCATTGTTGAAGGAATAGACGTCAAGCTTTCCGTCCTCGTCGGTGTACGCCTTCTTCAGCTCGTCCTCGGTATAGACCGAATAGACCGAAAAAAGCACCGACATCTGTCCTTTTTCGTCCTTCGCGTCGGGTGCTATCGCATTGAAGATCTCCACGACCTTTGCGTGCTGCTCGGCGGTCATGGTGTATCCGCCCGCGTAAGACACGGTCACGTCGCCCGGCTCCTTTGTGGCGCATTGCGTAAAGCAGACGATACCCACGAACAAAAAGAACGCAACCACGATCGTTGGCCACTTGTAGTGATACCAATAGTTATCCAACCACCTGATCAATCTGTTTTGGATGACGATCTCGCCCGCGGCGAGCTTTTCTTCTCTCTCTTTCACGTTTTTTCCTCTTTCCCGAAAACAACGGAACGCACACGCGCCGCTGTGCGCACTGTCCGTTCCGTTGCCGTCCTGTATTAGCCTTGGGTTCTCGCGACCTCAAGCACCTTCATGGTAACAGTTCCGTTGGGGACCTCGACCGTGATCTCGTCGCCTGCGCGCTTGCCGATCAGAGCCGCGCCGATGGGAGACTGATCCGAGATCCTGAACTCCATGGGATTTGCCTCATTGGAGCCGACCAGATCGTAAGTAACCTCTGCATTGACGCCGAGATTGAGCAGCTTGACGGTAGAGCCAAGGCTGACCACGCTGGTATCAATGCTGGATTCGTCGAGGATCACGGCATTTTCGAGAAGCTCCTCAAGCTCTTTGATGCGCGCCTCGTTCTTGGCTTGCTCATTTCTTGCCTCGTCGTACTCGGAGTTCTCGGAAAGGTCTCCGAAGGAACGCGCTACGGCGATGTCGTTTTTAATCTTTTCTCTTTTTTCATGCTTCAGGTAATGGAGCTCGTCAACCAGCTCCTGATATCCCTGCTGTGTGTAAAGCATTTGTTTTCCCTTTGCCATGTCATTGATCCTCTCTTTATTTAAAGTGTATTGTTTATAAATTTGGTTCTTCAAAAATTGCAAACGCCGCCTGAAGCTGATTATCCTTCTCCTGCGGGAGCAGATAAAAGTGATATTCCTTGGCTTCCTCGGAAAGTGCGACGCGATGCTCCTCGTCCGGCACGATGCCGATCTCGTGATAGGTTACGCCACAACGCGTCACGTAGGCGTAGGTGGTCATCTTCACGTATCCGCTGTAATTTCCAAGTCTTGAAAGCGGAAAGAACGACTGCATAATGCCCTTG
>JAZRIE010000118.1:0-3388 GCA_045645105.1 Eubacteriales bacterium
AAACCGCGCAGGCGTTGTAGAGCGCGTGCAGGCTGACCGCATCGTGATCATCGGCGAGGACGGTGTGAAGGACGTTTACAATCTGATCAAGTTCAAGCGTACCAACCAAGGCACTTGCTGCAATCAGCGTCCCGTTGTAAAGAAGGGCGACGTCGTTGAAGCGGGGCAGGTCATTGCCGACGGTCCCGCTACCTCGGGCGGTAAGGTCTCTCTGGGTAAGAATGCCCTGATCGGCTTCATGACCTGGGAGGGCTACAACTACGAGGACGCAGTCCTGCTCAACGAGCGTTTGGTGCGCGACGACGTATATACCTCGCTCCATATCGAGGAATATACGCACGAGGCAAGAGATACTAAGCTCGGACCGGAGGAAATTACCCGTGAGATCCCCAACGTGGGCGAGGACGCCTTGCGCGATCTGAACGCCGAGGGTATCGTGAAAAAGGGTACGGAGGTTCGTTCGGGTGATATCCTGGTCGGTAAGATCACGCCCAAGGGCGAGACCGAGCTGACCGCCGAGGAGCGTCTGTTGCGCGCGATCTTCGGTGAAAAATCAAGAGAGGTGCGCGATACCTCTCTGCGTCTGGCACACGGCGAAGCCGGTATCGTGGTGGACGTTCGCGTATTCTCGCACGATCAGGGCGACGAGCTTCCTGCAGGCGTGAATAAGGTCGTAAAGGTCTACGTTGCGCAGAAACGTAAGATCTCGGTGGGTGACAAAATGGCAGGACGTCACGGTAATAAGGGTGTCGTCTCGCGTATTCTCCCGCCCGAGGATATGCCATTCCTGCCCGACGGTACGCCGCTTGACATCGTGCTCAATCCTTTGGGCGTGCCTTCGCGTATGAACATCGGTCAGGTGCTGGAGGTACACTTGGGTATCGCGTCCAGAAAGCTTGGCTGGAAGATCATGACCCCCGTATTCGACGGCGCAAACGAGAAGGATATTCTTGAGTGTCTGAAGGCTGCGGGTATGCAAAGAGATATGTTCCCGTTGGAGAACCCCGAGGGCAAGGAGCTCTACGAGGAGTCGATCGACGAGGAGACCGGTGAGAAGATCCTGCGCACGCTGAGTGCCGAGGAGCGCGCCGACGAGGAGCTGATGAACAGACTCCGCGCAGAGGGCAGACTCAAGATCCTTGACGGTAAGACTATTCTTTACGACGGTCGTACCGGTGAGCCCTTTGATAACCCCGTTACCGTGGGCGTCATGTATTATCTCAAGCTTCACCATCTGGTAGACGATAAGATCCACGCACGCTCCAACGGTCCGTACTCTCTGGTTACGCAGCAGCCTCTGGGCGGTAAGGCTCAGTTTGGCGGTCAGCGCTTCGGAGAGATGGAGGTATGGGCGCTCGAGGCGTATGGCGCGGCTTACACGCTTCAGGAGATCCTGACCGTGAAGTCTGACGATATCAACGGTCGCCGCCGTGCATACGAGGCGATCATCAAGGGGCAGAACATTCCCACTCCGGGTGTGCCCGAATCCTTCAAGGTCATGGTGCGCGAGCTGCAGGCGTTGGCTCTGGATATTCGCGTACAAGACCGCGACGGCAACGAGGTCTCGCTTTCCGATCTGGGACGCGACGACGATTCGCCGATCCGCAACAAGGCAGACGCCGAGGCGATCGACGAGGTGCTCGGCCGCAGCGTAGCCGACGGCTCGTTGCGTGACTCCTTCATGTTCGAGGACGAGGACGGAAACGAGATCGAGGACGAAGAGGACGAGATCTACGATCCCGACGAGGAAGACTACGGCATGGACGAATACTCCGACGAAGAATAACGCACAAAGAAAGGATTCACTACTGTGGAGCATAATCAATTTTGTTCTATAAAAATCGGTCTGGCATCTCCCGATATGATCAGGGAGTGGTCTTACGGCGAGGTTTCCAAGCCCGAGACCATCAACTACAGAACGCTCAAAGCAGAGGTCGGTGGACTTTTCTGTGAGCGTATCTTTGGTCCGACCAAGGATGGTGCTTGTATGTGCGGAAAGTATAAGAACTCGCACAGCAAGGAGATCATCCGTTGCGAAAAATGCGGCGTGGACGTCACCACCAAAAAGGTGCGCCGCGAGAGAATGGGACACGTAGAGCTTGCCGCTCCCGTTTCTCACATTTGGTATTTCAAGGCGGTGCCGTCGCGTATGGCACTGGTATTGGATATGTCCCCCAAGGCGCTTGAGCAGGTTCTCTACTTTGCTGAGAACGTGGTGCTTGATCCGGGTAACACCCCCATTGAAAAGGGTACGGTGCTTTCCGAAAAGCAGCACGCCGAGTACCGCGAGCTTTACGGCAACGAGTTCCGCGTCGGCATGGGAGCCGAGGCGATCAAGGAGCTGCTTGCGGGCATTGACGTCGAAGCACTTTCGGCGTCGCTCAAGAGCGAGCTGGAAACGGCTTCGGGACAGAAAAAGACGCGTATTATCAAGCGTCTGGAGGTAATTGAGTCCTTCCGCAAGTCGGGCAACCACCTGGAGTGGATGATCCTGGACGTTATTCCCGTCCTTCCCCCCGACGTGCGCCCCATGGTACAGCTGGACGGTGGTAGATTTGCCACCTCGGATATCAACGAGCTGTACCGCCGTATCATCAGCCGCAACAACCGTTTGCGTAAGCTGATGGAGATCCGTACTCCCGAGATCGTGATCCGCAACGAGAAGCGTATGCTTCAGGAGGCGGTTGACGCGCTGATCGACAACGGTAAGAGAGGCAAGCCCGTAACCGGTGCTTCCAACCGTCCGCTCAAGTCGCTCTCCGAGATGCTTCGCGGTAAGCAGGGACGCTTCCGTCAGAATCTGCTCGGTAAGCGTGTCGACTATTCGGGACGTTCGGTTAACGTCGTAGGTCCTACCCTGAAGATTTATCAGTGCGGTCTGCCGAAGGAAATGGCGATCGAGCTGTTCAAGCCCTTCGTTATTAAGAGAATGGTAGAGCTCGGCAAGGCGACCAACGTTAAGGATGCACAGAAGAAGATCGACCGTGCGTACGATCGCGCAAACGCTTGCGTTTGGGACGCGCACGAAAACGTGATCAAGGAGCATCCCGTGCTTCTCAACCGTGCGCCTACTTTGCACCGTTTGTCGATCCAGGCGTTCGAGCCCGTACTGGTTGAGGGGCGTGCGATCAAGCTGCATCCGCTGGTTTGTACCGCGTTCAACGCCGACTTCGACGGAGACCAGATGCCGGTTCACGTTCCGCTTTCGGCAGAAGCGCAGGCAGAGTCCCGCTTCCTTATGCTCTCGGCGAACAACCTCCTCAAGCCTCTTAACGGTCACGCCGTTACCACCCCCTCGCAGGATATGGTCCTCGGCTCCTACTACCTTACCCTCGATCGCGCAGGCGAGCCGGGTGAGGGAGGTGTCTTCAGAGACTTCAACGAGGCA
>JAZRIE010000119.1:0-4055 GCA_045645105.1 Eubacteriales bacterium
AGATTCGCACGACCTACGCCTGACAAGCGAGCTTGTCGATCTTCGGACGGCGAATGCGAACCCTATTTTGCTACGCAAAAGGAGCTTTCTTGCGAGAGGGCTTCTGAACCCCAACACGCGCGAAAGGTAGCAAAATTTTATAGTTTTTGTGTCGGCGCGTGTTCTTGGCGTAAAAGCGGCAAGCCGCTTTTCGCGGGGTTCTTCATGATGTGCTTTCTTCAACAAAATAGCAGGGCACACCCGATGGGTGAACCCTGCTATTTTGGCGGAGAGAGAGGGATTCGAACCCTCGGTACGGGATTACCGCACACACGATTTCCAGTCGTGCGCCTTAGACCAGCTCAGCCATCTCTCCATGCCGACTTACATATTATACTACTTTTTTCTCTTTTTGTCAAGTCCTTTTTTTGATTTTTTTCAAAAGAATTTCTGTGTTTGATATGGCTTTTTTTCTTCCTCTATGTTATAATATATATACAAGATAAATTTTATAATTGCAAATTCTTGGGACGATTGTACGGAGGGAAAAATGAAAGATCAAGACTTTGGAAAACGCAATTGGCTGATCCTGCTCCTATTTGGACTAGTCGGTCAGATTGCTTGGTCGGTTGAAAATATGTATTTTAACCTGTTTGTTTTTGAAACGGTCTCGCCCGATCTCGGCGCGGTCACGCTCATGGTTCAGCTTTCGGGAATTGCCGCTACCGTCACTACGCTTTTTGCGGGAACGCTTTCGGATAAGCTCGGCAATCGCCGTCTGTTCATCTCCTACGGCTACCTGATCTGGGGCGTTACCGTGGGGCTTTTCGGCTTTATGAAGACCGACCTGATCGCGTCACTTCTTGACACCGACGCTCTGACCGCCGTTGGCATTACGCTTGCCGCTGTGATCGTGGGCGACTGTGTCATGACCGTGTTCGGCTCGACCGCAAACGATGCGGCGTTCAACGCATGGGTGACCGACAATACAAAAAGCTCGTTCCGAGGAAAGGTCGAGGGCGTTCTGTCGATCCTTCCCCTCGTCGCGATGCTGATCGTGGCAGGCGGATTTGGGATCCTTGTGGAATTGATCGGCTATCAATGGCTGTTTTTCTCCTTGGGGATCGTGATCACGGTATGCGGTGCGTGTGGACTTGTGCTGGTCAAGGATAGTCCCAATCTTGAGAAAAAAGGCACGCTTGGAGACGTCTTTTACGGCTTTCGTCCGTCGGTGATCTCGAAACATCCCGCTCTGTACCTTGTGCTTCTGCTCGTCGGCGTTTACGGTGTCGCTTGTCAGATCTTTATGCCATATCTCATCATCTATATGAAGACCTATCTGGGCTTTTCCACGGTAGAGTACAGTCTCGTATTTGGCGTTGCGATCGTGCTTGGCGCGGGGATCAATCTGTTCCTGACGCGGCTTTCCGACCGTCTGAACAAGACGCGCCTACTCTATCTTGCAACGGCGATCTTTGCCCTGGGGCTTCTCGGCATGTACCTTGCGCGAACGGGAAGCAAGGCGGCGATCCTTTTGTGCTTTGGCATTGCGGGCTTTGTGATGATCACGGGATATATTTTCGTCTCGGCTCTTTGCGGTGCGATCGTGCGCGACCACACACCCGCAAGTGACGCGGGCAAATTGCAGGGTATTCGCATGATCTTTGCCGTGCTGATCCCGATGATCGTAGGCCCTATGATCGGCAACGCGATCAACCGCGCCGCCAATATTCCGCTTCCCGATCTTGGGAGCGCGGACACCATGACTACGCAATATATCCCCGCGCCCGAGATCTTTTTGGTCGGCGCGGCGGTGGCAGCATTCATGCTCGTCCTCATTCCCATTCTGTCGCGCATGACGAAAAAGGAGTAATCACATGATCTCATTACGAACAAAATACGATATTGGTCAGCTTCCGCACGCCGAGCATCCGCGTCCGCAGGCGGAACGAGAGAATTGGCTATGTCTCAACGGCATATGGTCGCTCCAAAGGCTGACCGCCGAAAAGGCTTGCACCTATCGAGGCAATTGCCTTGTGCCGTTCTCGCCCGAAACGCTCAACAGCGGCGTGGAGGAGGGCTTTGTGCTGAAGGTTGGCGAGAAGCTGATCTACGAGCGCACGGTCACGCTTGAGAAGTCCCTTTTGCGGGGCAAAACGCTTCTGCATTTCGGCGCGGTGGACAGCGCGTGCGAGGTCTATTGGAACGGCATGCATATTGGAGGACACGTGGGCGGCTTTACGGCGTTCTCTTTTGACGTGACCGACGTCGCGGTGATTGGTGAGAACACGCTCCGCGTGGAGGTGACCGACGAGGCAACGCGAAACGGAGGCGCGCGCGGCAAGCAGAGCGACCGTCGCGGCGGTATTTGGTATACACCGCAGAGCGGTATTTGGCAGACGGTATGGCTGGAGAGTATGCCAAAGCACCATATTCACGGTCTGCGTCTGATCCCCGACGCCAAGGGAAAGACGGTCAAGGTGCTGTCCGAGAGCTTTGGCGAGAAGCAAGAGATTGCGGTCTTTGACGACGGCAGGGAAATTCTGCGTGCCGCATACGATCGCGAGGTCATTCTGTCTTATGATTTCACACTTTGGTCACCCGAGAACCCGAAGCTCTACGATTGCGTGATCACGAATGCGTCGGGCGACTGCGTCAAGACCTATTTTGGCGTCCGCTCCTTTGGAAAGGCAAAGGACGCATGCGGAAAGGCGCGTCTGACGCTCAACGGAGAGCCGTATTTCTTCAACGGCATTCTTGATCAGGGTTATTGGTCGGACGGCATGCTGACTTACCCCTCGGATGCGGCGGCTTACGACGAGCTGAAAATGCTCAAGGACATGGGCTTTAACACGGTGCGCAAGCACATCAAGATAGAGCCGATGCGCTGGTACTACCACTGCGACCGCTTGGGACTTGTGGTCTGGCAGGACTTTGTCAACGGCGGCGGTGACTACAAATTCACACACGTGGCGGCGTTTCCGTTTCTCGGATTTCATCACAGAGACGACGACTACAAATATTTTGCCCGTGAGGATGCCGAGGCGCGTGCCTCGTTTGAGCGGGAAGCCGAGGAGACGGTGGATCAGCTCCTTAACTGCGTGAGCATTGGCTTGTGGGTACCCTTTAACGAGGGCTGGGGGCAGTTTGACTCGGCACGCGTGACGTCGTGGCTTCGCGGGAAGGATCCCACCCGCATCATCGATTCGGTCAGCGGATGGCACGATCAGGGCGTGGGGAAGACCGAGCTGAAAAGTCTGCACACCTACTACACGCCTCTCAAGGTCCCCAAGGACGCGCGTCCCGTGGTTTTGAGCGAATTTGGCGGTTATTCTATGAAGGTTGACGGTCACGTATTTGATCCAACGCGCGAGTTTGGCTATAAAAAATTCCGCACCGAAAAGGATTTGCTTGACGCCTTGCGCGTTTTGTATCTCGAAAAGCTTCTCCCCCTGATCGAAAAGGGACTTTGCGGCTGTATCTATACGCAGGTCTCCGACGTAGAGGAGGAGATCAACGGGCTTGTGACCTACGACCGCGCCGTGATCAAGATCCCCGTGGCACAGATGCGAGAGATCAACGACCGCATCGCGCGAGAGGCAAAAAAGATAAAGGAGCATATATGAACGTTCAAGATATTCTTTCCAGATGTGACCACACACAGCTTTCGCAAACGGCAACGTGGGATGAGATAAGAGCGTTGTGCGACGACGGCATCCAATATGGAACGGCGTCGGTCTGTATTCCGCCCTCTTTTGTGAAGGCGGCAAAGGAGTACGTGGGTGACCGCTTGGCGATCTGTACCGTCATCGGCTTCCCGAACGGCTACAACACCACGGCAGTCAAGTGCTTTGAGACGCGTGAGGCGGTTGCCGCAGGCGCGGACGAGATCGATATGGTCATCAATCTTGGAATGCTCCGAGAGGGCAGAGACGAAGACGTGCTATCCGAAATCCGTGCGATCAAGGACGCCTGCGGGGGAAAGCTGCTCAAGGTGATTATCGAGACCTGCCTGCTCTCCGAGGACGAAAAAATACGCATGTGCCGCATCGTCACCGAGTCGGGCGCGGAGTATA
>JAZRIE010000120.1:0-3943 GCA_045645105.1 Eubacteriales bacterium
GAGCTTTCACTCGGTCACGCAGGATTTATGTGCGTGGGCGCGTATCTTGGCGGTAAGGTATCGGCAATTCTCGTCGGACCGCTCGGAAATGGGATCCCCACGCTTGTGATCTCGCTTTTGGTTGGCGGTCTTTGCGCAGGAATCTGCGGCTTTATCATCGGTCTTCCCGCACTGCGACTGAAGGGCGACTATCTTGCCATTACCACGCTTGCGTTCGGAGAGATCGTCAGAACCGTCTTTATGAACACTAGCTCGGAAAGCTTCGGCGGTGCGCTTGGACTTTCCACCCCGAGATTTAACAAGAAATTCTTCTTTATTATTTGTCTTATTATGGTGCTGGTCACGCTTGTCGTGGTGCAAAACCTGATCCGCAGTAAGCATGGGCGCGCCATTACCGCGATCCGCGACAACGAGATCGCGGCAAGATCAACGGGTATCAACGTCACGCAATATAAGCTGACGGGATTTATCGTCGCGGCAGTTTTTGCGGGCATTGCGGGCGTACTGTTCAGCTATACGCAGAGCAACGTTTCGAGCGCGACCTTCGACTATAACTATTCGATCGAGATCCTCGTAATGGTGGTGCTTGGCGGCATGGGAAGCATCAACGGATCGATCATTGCCGCAACGCTGATCACCTATCTCAACAAGGAGCTGACCACGGTGCTGACGGGTGACCTTGCCGTTCTCAAGGATCTGGTCTACGCGCTGATCCTGATTTTGATCGTCATTTACAACAACTCGCCAAGGCTTGCGGGGGTTCGTGAAAAATACAATCTGAAAAACTTGTACACACGCATAGTGAGAAACCGTTCTGCCAAGGGCGACGGTGACGATACGGGGCGTTGGGACGTCGTTCCCACCAAGATCAACATGGATACGCTGTTGTCTACCGATTTCGTTGTAAGTGAGGTCAAGCCGGACAAGACACATAACGCAGGAGAGGAGAAGGATCATGAGTGAGTTTGTATTGGAAACCAAGGATCTGGGTATCTCCTTTGGCGGTCTGCGCGCGGCAAGCGGTGTCAATCTGAAGATTAAAAAAGGCGAGATCTATGGCTTGATCGGACCGAACGGTGCGGGAAAGACCACGATTTTTAACCTTTTGACGGGGGTTTATCAGCCCACCGAGGGAACCTTTTTCCTCGACGGCAAGGAGCTTCGGCATATGTCGCAGGAGCGCATCAACCACGAGGGGATCGCAAGAACCTTCCAGAATATCCGTCTGTTCAATAACATGACAGTCCGCCGTAACGTCATGGTAGGACTGCATAACCGCGAGGAGTTTCGTTGCACGATGCTTGAGAGCCTTTTGCGTTTGCCGAGGCATTTTCAGGTGGAAAAGGAAATGAAGGAGCGCGCCGTGGAGATCCTGCGTATTTTCGATTTGCAGGACGAATGCGATACGCTTGCCTGCAATCTTCCTTACGGAAAGCAAAGAAAGCTGGAGATCGCGCGTGCGCTTGCGACCAATCCGACGCTGTTGTTATTAGACGAGCCTGCCGCGGGCATGAACCCGCACGAGACCGAGGATCTGCGTCGCACAGTCGAGCTGTTGCGCGAGAAATTCGGCGTGACCATTCTCCTGATCGAGCACGATCTGAAATTCGTGTCGGGGATCTGCGACCGCATTACGGTGCTGAATTTCGGCACGGTGATCGCGGAGGGCAACACCAAGGATGCCTTGAGTGATCCCGAGGTGATCAAGGCGTATATCGGAAAGTGAGGACGCAACATGGCACTTTTGGAAATTCAGAATTTAGAGGTCTATTACGGCGTGATCAACGCGCTCAAGAGCGTCTCCTTTGAGGTCAACGAGGGTGAGATCGTCACACTGATCGGCGCGAACGGCGCGGGAAAGACTACCACCATGCAGAGCATTATGGGCTTTATTCAGCCCAAGAGCGGAAATATCCTCTATCAGGGGCAGAGCATTGTGGGACTTCCCACGCATAAGATCATGAGAATGGGACTGACGCAGGTGCCCGAGGGTAGACGCATCTTCTCGGAGCTGAACGTCTACGAGAATCTGATCATGGGGGCGTATACGTCCAAGAACCGCGCAAGCGTGAAAAACGATCTTGAGGAGATCTACACGTTGTTTCCGCGCTTGGCGGAGCGCAGAACGCAAATGGCGGGCATGCTTTCGGGCGGCGAGCAGCAGATGCTTGCCATGGGACGAGCGCTGATGAGTCACCCCAAGCTGCTGATGCTCGACGAGCCGTCAATGGGACTTGCACCCATTCTGGTCTCGCAGGTCTTTGACATGATCAAGCATCTCAACGAGAAGGGAACCACCATTCTGCTCGTGGAGCAGAACGCCGAAAAAGCACTTTCGATCGCCGACCGCGCATATGTGATGGAAACGGGATCGATTACGCTCTCGGGAACCGGAAGCGAGCTTGCTGCCAGCGAAAAGGTGCGAAACGCCTATCTCGGCGGATAAGATTGAACGACAAACAAGATCGGAATCGGTCGAGGTCATCTCATACACCAAAGCACGCACCCGTGAAGATCGTGGATCCTCTCGGGTGCGTGCTCTTTTTTGTATCCTGAAAGGGGCTGTCTCATTAAGATAGGCAAAACTTTTTTCTTTACTTCTGCAAAATCTTTTTCTGTTACACAAAAAAGGAACTGCCTCAAATGCTTTTTATTGCACTTGAGACAGCCCCTTTCGTTTCACAAAAAAAGCCGCAAGCGTCATCCGATCCGATGGCGTTTGCGGCTTTGTAAATTGATAGAGAAGGGTCAGGAGTGCGTTCTTCTGTATAGCCCCGGAGTTTTGCCAAAGTGCGCCTTAAACGAGCGGATAAAGTATCCCACGCTGGGAAAGCCGCAGTCAATGGCAATATCAAGCACGCCGTCGTTCGTCTCACGGAGTCGGGACGCCGCCGTGTATAAGCGGTAGCTGTTGATATATTCCATAGGCGTTTTTCCCGTGCTTTCCTTAAAGAGTCGGATGATGTACGAGCGGCTGAAGTGGGATTGCTCACAAAGGTCGTCCAAGGTGATCCTTTTCGAAAAATTTTTGTATATGTAATCCGAAAGGCTGATGATCTCCTCCTTGTGCTTCGCAAAATCCTTTTCGCTTTCGGTATACATACCCTTTTCAAGCATATCGTCAAAGATCCGACAAAGCGTCGCCTTGATCCGAAAGGCGTAGCCCTGCGGCTTCTCCTCGATCAGCGCGGGAAGCTTGCGAATCAGCTCTACGATCTCGGCGTCTTCATCACGGTTGGCGCTAAAATGCTGTTGAAAGCGGATCTGTCCCCAAAATAATCCGTCTCTTGATTCTTCCCAGAATTCGGGATGGACGACAATGGTGGTAGGGCAGTCTCCCTTCGATCTCATCGAGTGGATATCGCGCCCATGAATGAGCACGGCGTCTCCCGGTGAGAGAAGCAGCTTTTTTCCGTTGATGGTGATCTCCAAGGACCCTTCGTTTGGGTAAACGAACTCGTACTCGTCATGCCAATGGTCGTTATTCTCACGTTCGCGGTACACCTTAATAGGTAGGTTTTCCGTGCGATGCTTGACGTTTGTTTCCTTCAAATTGGTTTTCATTTCTTTATTCCTTTCCAATTTTTGGAGTCGTTTTTTTCAAGTTGTGAAATATTGTGCAACTTTTGGGTTATATTGTGGTAGAAAAAGATCAATTTGGGTGATATAATTTGATTGTAACACAAAAAATTATTTTTGTCAATAAAATTGTGATTAAAAAATTATAATTCTATTAAACGGAGGCTGCTATGAAAAAACAAACCTTTGCCTTGTATTTTGGAAATCGCGGCTTTATGCCTGCCGAGCTGATCGCGGGCGCACGCGAGGACATGATCAAGGCGGTGACTGACGCCGGCTACAACGTGCTGGTAATGGATGAGAATGGATCCTCTCGTCGGGAGAAGCCATGGACGGAACGGGTACTGTCGAGTGCATCGTTCCC
>JAZRIE010000121.1:0-9727 GCA_045645105.1 Eubacteriales bacterium
CGCCTACGGGCAGATCGGTGAGCTTCTTTTGTGCGTGACCGACCTCTCGCGAGCCATGGAGGTAGACGCCGAGCACGCACTTTATCGCGCGACCAACCGCATGATCGACCAAATCGCCGAAAAAAACAAGGAAAATGCTAAAAAATTATAATTTTTTCAAAAATACATTGAAAAAACTCTTGCCAATTTGGTAAGAATATGATAAAATATATATGTATTCCCACATTATTTTTAACGGAGGATTATTCTCATGACAAAGACACAGTTGATTGACAAAATCGCAAAGGAAACCGAACTGACCAAGAAGCAGGCTACCGCCGCTGTAGATGCTTTTCTGGCAGCCGCTACCGAAGCTTTTGTAGCCGGTGAGGGCATTCAGATCGCAGGCTTTGGTTCCTTTACGGTTAAGGAAATTGCCGCTCATACCGGCAGAAATCCTCGCACCAACGAGCCTGTTGAGATCCCCGCAACCCGTCGCGTAACCTTTTCCGCAGGTAAGACCCTGAAGGACAAGCTGAACTGATTTGAATGAGGCTTGATAAATTCCTGAAGGTCTCCCGCATCATCAAACGCCGCACGGTGGCGAACGAGGCGTGCGACGCCGAGCACGTCACCGTCAACGGCAAACGCGCCAAGGCCTCCTATGACGTCAAGGAAGGCGACGTGATCGAGATCACCTTTGGTCAGAGAACGCTCAAGGCGCGTGTGCTGGACGTCAAGGCGTACACCACCAAGGCGGACGCCTCGAGTCTTTACGAGGTTATCGAATAAGGACTTGTTCCCCTGAATATTTTTGCCGCCGACTGCATAAATTGTAGCAAATTGGGAATACGGAGGTTATTACAATGAGTGCAGAGGCGGCAAAAACCAACCAAGAGGCACACCGCGTGATCGTTGAGGAAAGAGGACGCATGGAGGTACGCGGAGTTACCGACGTGATCAGCTTTGACGATCAAGCGGTTCTTTTAAAAACCTCATGCGGCGAGATGTGCGTGGAGGGAACGTCGCTCCACATCAACGTGCTGAGCCTTACGGAGGGCTTGGTCACCTTGGATGGGCACGTCGATCAGATCGCGTATTACGATCGGCAGTCGTCGGATCAGGCGCAAAAGCGCGGCTTTTTCGGCAGGCTGCTTCGGTGATCGGTATGGAGATCTCTCAAGGCTCTCTCGCGCGGCTCTATTTCTACGCGCTCCTGTTAGGGATCGCCGCAGGCTTTCTTTACGATCTTTTGCGGATCACACGCGTCTTTCTTGGCGTACATTACAGTCGCCGCGCGGCAAAACGGCTCGGAAGCATAAAATTGCCGCTTCTTGGCGTTCGCCGACGACGAGGCGAGAGCCGTGCGCTCGGTACCGTCGTATTTGTAGAGGATCTCTTGTTTTGCCTTGCGGTAGGCGTTGCCATGATCCTGCTTTTTTATGGCACGAACAACGGAAGGATCCGCATGCTCGCATTTGTAGCGGCAGGGGCAGGGTTTCTTTTGTACCGCGCAACGGTCGGTCGGCTCGTGATGCTCTTTTCGGAGATCATTGCCTTTTGTGTCGAGACCGCATTTCGTTACGCATTCTTTTTCTTACTTTATCCGATCAAGCGTACAACAATATTTTTACAAAAGCGCTGTGCCATAGCAAGGCTTCGCGTCAGGAACGCAAGCCAAAAAAGGACTCGCCGCCGCTTTACCGAGAGGGAACGCGAGCGCATGCTGAAAAACGCGTGCGGAATGGTTCCCGAGAGTGTCGGCAAGCAAAGGACGCCAAAAAGGGGGAAGCAAATTGCCAAATCAACCAAAAAAACAGTTCAGTCTCACACTGCTGATGCGCGTGCTTCTCGGCGTGCTGGCAGTGGTGTCGGTCGTGGTGTTCGCCAATAGCGTCATGCGATACAATCAGCTCCTTGAGGAGCAACGCGAGCTGGAACGTCAGCTGGCGGAGTATGAGGAGATGAAGGAGGAATTGGAGGAGCTTCTAAGCTCAGGGCAGGACTACGAGACCATCGTGCGGATCGCCAAGGAGCAATGGGGCTTATATCTTCCCGATGAGGAGATCTTTTATAACGACAGAAACGAGTAAAAACATGGCTGATAAAAAGAAAGAGCCCACGAAGATCGTGGCACAAAACAAAAAAGCGTATCACGATTACTTCGTGGAAGAAAAATACGAAGCGGGGATCGCGTTGTTCGGCACGGAGGTCAAGAGTGTTCGTGCGGGCGGCGTTAATCTCAAGGACTCCTACTGTAGCTTTGAGGGCGGCGAGATGTTCGTCACGGGCATGCGCATCAGCCCCTACGAGCAGGGCAACATCTTCAACCGCGACCCTATGCGTGAAAAAAAGCTTCTGATGCACAAAAGAGAGATCATGAAGCTGCAGGGGCTGGTTCAGCAAAAGGGGTATACACTCGTTCCGCTTTCCCTTTACTTTTCGGGAAGCCACGTGAAGGTCGAGGTGGGACTGTGCCGCGGTAAAAAGCTTTACGACAAGCGCGACAGCGACGCTGAGCGTCAGGCAAGCCGCGATATGGAAAGGCATATGAAGGATCGCTCCTACGAAGGATAAGCGAGGAAAGCAAATGAACAAGCAAAAGACGTGTTACTTATTTTTTGATCTGGACGGTACGGTGTACCTGAAGAAAAGCATTCCCGACGAAACACTTTCCGCCATGCGTGCGGCGCAGGCGTTGGGACACAAGCTGATATTGAACACGGGGCGGTCGCGCGGCAACACGCTCCCCATAGAGCGCGTCTTTGACGTGCCGTGGGACGGCATGATCTTTGGAGGCGGTGCGGAGATCCGATGGAAAAATGAGCTGATGTTCCGTCAAACGGTCTCCTCGGAGATCTGTTACGCGTGGCTTTCATTTTGCATGCAAAACAAGTATAGCATTACGTTTGGCGGTAGTGATTCGCGCCTGACGTTTGATCTAAAAGAGGATCCCTCGCTTACCTTGGACGAAAATCGTGAGAATTGTGTTGCGCAGCTTGACAAAATGCTTGCCGACGATCACGTGACGAACCTGACCGTCCGTGCCATTCTTCAGGACGACTATCCCCAAACGGGAATGACGGTGATCCAGCTTTCGACCTATGCCGACATCTTTGCACCTGACTGCAACAAGGGCAGAGCGATCAAGCACTTCTGTGACTTGACGGGGGCGTCCTTGGAACAGTGTGTCGGCTTTGGCGACAGTCAAAACGATCTGGAAATGTTCCGCGTTTGCCCTACAAGCGTTTGTATGAATACCGCGCCCGAGGAATTGGTCGCGCTCTCAACCTATCAAGCCAAGACCGATCTCGGTGTTGCCGAGGGCTTGCGGCATTTGTTTGATATTCAGTAATCGAATAAAACAGAGGACAGAGAACGAAAAGCTCTCTGTCCCTTTTTTACAATAACGTCGGGAAGCGGAAAAGTGCTGCGCGCAGGCGCGAATAGATGGGAGAAAGATCGGTGACGGGAAGCGGGTTCGTTCCGCGCCCGCACTCGATCGTGAACGAGGGAAGTCCAAGCCTTTGCACACACCAATCGGTCAGTCCCCCGTAGGACGCAAGCCCTTCGGTCTCGGAGAGCATGTAGCCCGTGAGCGTCGAAAGTCTTCGCGCGGCAGAGTCAGCCCCCTTGAGCGTGATCCCACCGCTTTTCCAAAAAATCTCCTCGCCCTGCGTATGTAGCGTCAAGACGCCCGACAGCTTGTCGTGAAAGCGAATGAAATTGCAAAGGCTTGCCGTTTCCGGCTCGGATTCGGGATGCTCCCCCGAAAAGCGAGTGGCACAACCGCCTTCGATCCCGTTTTCGCGCTCCAACGCCTTGTATTCGTCAAAGCCCGCATCGTAATTATGATTGAGATCGACGCCGCGCGCGTTTGCCTGCCAATGTGAGAAATCGTCGTCCTCGGTCATCGACCGTACACGCTCGCAAAGTGGATTTTCGGGTGCGACGCCGTGGATCTGATACTCGACGCCGTCGGGATTGAGCATGGGAATGATATAAAGACGATAGGTCTGCAAAAACAGCTCCAAGGAGAGCTTATAGGGACGACTTCCTGTCCTTCGACACGCGCACAGATCGTTCACGAAGCGCACAAGAAGCAGGGACGTGATCCATTCCATTCCGTGATGCGCTCCGACGTAGAGAAATTCACGCCGTCCCGTGCCGAGCGTGAGAAGCGGGATGCCACGACCTAAAATACTGTTTCCAAGATATTGAAATTGCAGTTCGGGATAGTCCTCGCATAGCGCGCCCACGCACTCCATGAGCGCGGCGTGGTCAAAATCACGCGGTAAAAAAAGATCGTTGCGTTCTTTGTGGTTCATCTGTTCTTCTCCCTTGCTTTTTTAACAGATTATGAGGGCGAGAAAAAATTATTTACAAATAAGCGAAGAATTTTTCGCGCAGATATGCTATAATGGTATAAATTGATTTGAAAGGACGCTTTTTCATGGAACTTTCCTTGTTTGAACAAACGCAAACAAAGAAGCTGACTCGTAGAACGGCAATTCTCTTATTTGCGATCACACTATTTTATGCCGCCGTTTGCACGCCTCTGTATCTTGTGATGTCAAGCGACGTTCTTTGGGCGCAAACGCCGCTCCCGATGCTTCTTGACGTGATCATGACGCTTGCAAACTACTGCTTTTATTGGGTAGCATTTGCCCACGTCGCGTATACGGTCTACCGATTTGGCTTTTCTGCCGCGCGCCCTCAGCTTGCCGTTTATGCGGGGGCATCGGTCTTTCAGTATGCAGCCAATCTGTTGGTGGGCTATCTCGTCATCGGGTTTCCCTTATGGGAAGACTTTGCAAGCGACGAGCTTCCGTACCTGATCCTGAACATATTCCTGAACCTTTTACTAATGGCAATTGCCGTGGGACTTGCATACCTTCTTGAAAAAAAGCAGGGCGACAGCAAGGGACGCATGACCGACGGGCTTCCGCTTGTCAAGCTTTTCTCCATGCAAAAGGGTATTGGGCGCGCGGCGTGGGTGCTTGCGTGCGTACCTGCGGCGGCGCAGCTTCTCTCGCGTGTTCGTTACGATATTTCCTACGGTGCGCCGCGCAGTTTGCTTGACCTCGTTTGGATGGTAGTCTTTTATTGCTCGGACGTCCTGAGCGTCCTGATCGGCTACCTTGTGATCGTTTTGGTGTGGAATCAAATATCGTTCAAGGAGACCGAGGCAAAAAAAGATTTTGAAGGTTCGTCTGTCATTTAAACAACAGAAGCGTTGAAACACGGAATTTCAACGCTTCTGCTTTTTTCTTATACTATTCTCTAATAAAATTCTTTAACCAATGCAGGGGGCATTGCGCGTCCATATTTTTATATGGTGGTTGCTGTTCATTGGCGGGCGATCGATGATCGCCCCTACAAATCGTTTTTTCATAATCTGCGTTGTTCCATGCGAAACAACATTTGTGGAGATTTCAGGGTCTCGGCGGTCCCTGAAATCTTGCGGCAGTACCTTTCCGTCTGTTCGCCCCCCTCACTTATGCCCTAAATAAAGGTTCGTGGCAAAGCATAAACGCTTTTATCTATCCATAAAATGCGGTAAAAGTTCTTGAAGGTGTCGAACGTGGCTTGCCACGTTTAACTTCATTTTAAGAAGTTTCTGACAAAAAAACAAAAAACAAGATTTTATTTAGAGATTAGTATTATTCAAACATTTTCATTTGCTCGTCGGCAGACGGCTTGGGGGCGTGATAGGGAAGTCCAAGATGCTCATATGCCATGCGCGTGACGCATCTTCCGCGCGGGGTGCGATTCAAAAATCCGATCTGCATCAGATACGGCTCGTACATATCCTCAAGCGTGATGGCTTCCTCGCCAACCGTGGCGGCAAGCGTTTCAAGACCGACGGGACCGCCGTCGTAAAACTTGATGATGGTCTCGAGCATTCTGCGGTCTACGTTGTCAAGTCCCAATTGGTCGATCTCAAGACGGTTGAGTGCAAAGTTCGCGATCTCGGAGTTGATCGAGCCGTCTCCCTTGACCTGCGCGAAATCCCGCACACGCTTAAGAAGACGGTTTGCAATACGCGGTGTTCCGCGCGAGCGACTTGCAATTTCGAGCGCACCGTCGTCGGTGATCTCCATGCCAAGGATCCCTGCGTTGCGGCGCACAATGGTGGCAAGCTCCTCGGGCGTGTAAAGCTCGAGCTTGAGGATTACGCCGAAGCGGTCTCGCAGAGGGGTGGTCATCTGTCCCGCACGCGTCGTTGCGCCGATCAGCGTAAAGCGCGGCAGATCAATGCGGATACTGCGCGCGGCAGGTCCTTTTCCGATGATGATATCAAGCGCGTAGTCCTCCATTGCAGGGTAGAGGATCTCCTCGACCGAGCGCGAGAGACGGTGGATCTCGTCGATAAACAGCACGTCTCCCTCGTTGAGGTTGGTGAGAATGGCGGCAAGATCGCCCTGCTTTTCAATGGCAGGTCCCGACGTGATGCGGATATTGACACCCATTTCCGCCGCAATGATATTGGAAAGCGTGGTCTTACCAAGACCGGGGGGACCGTAGAGCAGAACGTGATCCAAGGGATCGTTCCGCACCTTTGCCGCCTCGATATAGATCTTTAAATTTTCCTTGACCTTTTCCTGACCGATATACTCATCCAAGCGTTTGGGACGCAGGGAGGTCTCCACGTCGGAGTCCTCGGCGTGGTAGCTTGTGTTCATAATACGGTTTTCAAAGTCAAATTCGGTGGTATCCATGTCCATGTGGCAATCTCCTTTCGGTTATGATGAACGGTCAGAATTTCATCAGCTTTTTCAGAGCTTCGCGAATGATGGTCTCCAGATCCATGGTGTCGGTTTTGAGATCCTTGAGCACGCCCAACGCTTCGTTGCGGGAATACCCAAGCACGATCAGGGCATCGGTCGCCTCGGAGAGCTTTCCGCGCGCGCCGCTCTGTGTGGTTGGTGTCGTGAGAAGCGTGGACGACGCGCCCGACAGATCCTCGCCTGCATGCTCCTTCATCAGCTTGTCCTTCAGCTCCAAGATAATCCTTGCCGCAGTCTTCGGACCAATACCGTTGGCTTTGGCGATCGTCTTTTTATCCTCGGTGCAAACGGCAAGCGCGAACTTTTCGGGAGAGAGGAGCGAGAGGATCGACATTGCCGCCTTGGGACCAACGCCTGAAACCGAAATGAGAAGCTTGAAGGAAGCCAGCTCGGTCTCGGTCGCAAAGCCAAACAACTCAATTCCGTCCTCGCGCACCGCCATATAGGTGTAAAGGAGCACCGTGGGCGGCTCCTTGACCGAACGGTTGGGGGGCATGGCATCGTAGGTCGTGCCGCTGATCGTCAGCTTGTAGCCAACACCGCCCGCGTCGAGAACGGCAATTCCGCTCTCCAGATGGGCAAGCTTTCCGCTAATATAGTAAAACATGGTGTTATTCCTTTCCTTGATCCTTCGGAGCATTGCTTTCGGCTTCCGAAGAAGAATGACCGTTTGTTGCGCCTTCTTGCGTTTCCTCATCGGTCGGGGTCGGCGCGACGAAATCAGCCGTGATAGGCTCTGTCGGCATCTCGATCGGCGGCAGGGGAATGCAAACCAATTCCCGCAGGAACGGAATGCCTCGCAAATACCGCTCAAGAACGACGAGCAGGATCAGCACAGAAAGCGAGATCAGCGACACCGTAAGCCCGATCGTGAACGTGTTGGGGCTATAGACCATTTCGATCGTGTGCGTCTGTCCGACCGCGCCGTCTACGTAGAAGGAGACGAGCGAGCCGAGTGCCTTGTGCGTTTCGACCTCCTGACCGTCCACCGTGATCTTCCAGCCCTTATCGTAAGCAAGCGTGGTCATGACCAATTCATGCTCGCGCGACGCGATGAACGTGCCTTCGAAGGATCGCTCGGTGTATTCGGTGATCTTGTATTGGTCGGTCGCAAGACGCGCCATAGCATCCTCAAACACCGCCCAATCGATATAGTAAAAGTAATCCTCGCCGATCATGGGGCAAATGAAGGTGGATTTGGGAGTCATTTTCAGCGAGAGCGTGTCGCCTGCGGTCTGCGTCCCCAAGGAAATGATACGCGAGGACTCGCTTCCGTGGAAGGTACCGCAGTCGGTTGACGTTCCGTTCGCGGTCAGCGTCAGCTCCACCTCACGCGGGAAGTCCGACGGCATATAGAAGAACAGCTCGGCGTCCGCGGGCATTTGCAAGGAATAGGTCAGCGACGCCTCATTCTCGGCGTCGATCACCGAGTAGTAGTTGTGTCCTGTGGTGAAGGATTTGTTCATGTTATGGATCTCGGTGTCGGAGATCTTGATCGGAACGAAGATCTGCACGGTCTCGTCCTCGCCAAGCATTGCCGTGACGATCGCGTTCATGCGTTCAAAGGGGCTTTTGTAATCGTCGCGGTATTCGGCGGAATTGACGGTCTCGTCAATGTCGAACCACTCGTTGAGCTTGTCCTTGACCTTGTCAACGGCAGTTCCGATCTTGCTCGGCTTTTCTTCCTCACCGTCGGCGTTGAGTGAGGGAATGGAGGGAAGGTCGTTCTTGATAAATCCGAGAGGGAAGTCAAGGAGCGCGTCATCGACGCCGTAGGCAATCGAGAGCGCGTAGGGGTTGTAATACGCAGTGTATTGATTGATCGCGTCCTGCTTGTAGACCTGATAATAGCTTCCGTAAACGGTTTGATCCGATATGATATACTTGAGTCCGAGGAGCGAGTCGCTCACGGGAGTGCCGCCGAGGTATTTTGACCAATGCGACTCCGATGCGTAGCCCATTTTATTCAGGAAACGGACGGTCTCCTTGTTGAGCGTTGAGGTCGAGCCCGAAAGACCGCGGATCCCGAGTGCCATATTGTCGTTTCGATTGCGGAAAAAGGTCTTTTCCATGCGGTAAAACGAGGTGTCGGACGCTTGTACCTCCTCCACGATGGGGCGTGTCTGCTTTAAAAAGTTGTTGTACTTACTGTAGCGCGAGAAGGAAACGTCGGCGTCAAGCCCGTTGAGATTCCACAGACCGCTGAGAAACACCTCAACGCTGATGGCGGCGATCAGCACGATGCTGACCACGCGCACACATTTCTGACTTCTCATGCACCCCAGCACAGCGAGATAGACGAGAATACAAAGCAGTGTGAACCAGATGCAGGTATAGTCGTTTGGTGTGACGTACTCGTTCTCGGACGTATACTGTTGGAGAAACACGCAGAACATGGCGATCAGTCCACCCGTGCCCGCCACAAGCTTGAGCGATACCGTCTCAAAAACCGAGAAGGCGCGGCAGGCAAGCACGCACAGATAGAAGCAGAGCATGAAGCTATAGCGATAATTGAGCCAGTTGGGGCGTTGGAAGCCGTGCCAGATCAGGTCGGTGACACTAAAGGACATGCTTGCGATAAAGATCAGGATAAATACCGCCGAAACGATCTTTTGCCGCATGGGGTATTTGCGCGAGAGGAAATACGCGGGCAGGAACAGAAGCGTCAGCACGCCGCAGTAGAGGAACGGTAATCCCTCGGGACGCACGGTGTCGTAAGAGCCGGGCAGGAATTTATAGAGAAGCTCGGTGATGTTGAAATTGAGATTCCAGACCCACTTGGGATTGGAAAAGGTGGTTTTTCCAAAATTGAGTGAGTAGTACGCCGAGAGCAGGATCACCATAGCGATCCCTACAGCGAGGATCGAATAAAAGGCGATGCGAAGGAGCGACTTTACAAAGTGGGACTGCTCACCGTGCGGATTGCAACGGTCGGTATTTGTGTGCGCGAGATAATA
>JAZRIE010000122.1:0-5921 GCA_045645105.1 Eubacteriales bacterium
AAAAAAAGCATCCTCCGTAACATAAATCACACGGCGGACGCCCAAAATAATAACAAAAAAAGTGAAAGGACTCCGCATCATGAAGATCGCCTTTTTTGACACCAAGCCGTATGATCGCCCCGCCTTTGACCGCTACGGCGACGAGCACGGCATCACCTTTAAATATTATGAAACCAAGCTCAACGAGGACACCGTGGAACTTTCTCACGGCTACGACGGCGTGTGTGTGTTCGTCAACGACACGATAACCGCCGCCGTGATCGATCAGCTTTGCGCCTTCGGCGTCCGTGTGATCGCTCTGCGCTGTGCTGGCTTTAACAACGTGGACGTCCGTCACGCATACGGAAGGATCCGCGTGGTGCGTGTTCCCGCCTACTCTCCCTATGCCGTCGCCGAGCATGCCATGGCAATGCTCCTGACCTCGATCCGACGCATCCACAAGGCGTATATCCGCACGAAGGATTTCAATTTCAGTCTCAACAACCTGATCGGCTTTGACCTGCACGGAAAAACCATGGGTGTGGTTGGCACGGGAAGGATCGGCCGCGTGTTTATCGACATCTGCCGCGGCTTTGGCATGAGGGTGATCGCCTACGACAAATATCCCGCACAAGATGCGAGCATCCGCTACGTCACACCTGAGGAGCTGTTCGCAGAGAGCGACGTGATCTCGCTCCACTGCCCCCTGACCGACGAGACCTACCACATGATCAACGAGGAGACGATCGGCATGATGAAAAAGGGCGTGGTGCTGATCAACACCTCGCGCGGTGCGCTGATCAGCGCAGAGGCACTCCTGGAGGGGATCAAATCTCGTCAGGTGGGGGCGGCTTGTCTCGACGTATACGAGGAGGAATCGGATCTGCTCTTTGAGGACTTTTCGGGGCACATCGTGGACGACGACGTCATTGCGCGGCTGATCTCGATGCCCAACGTGCTGGTGACCTCGCACCAGGCGTTTCTCACAGAGGAAGCCCTCTCCAACATTGCCGAAACAACGGTAAAAAATCTTTTGGAGATCGCCCAAGGCGACACCTGCAAAAACGAGCTGCTGTGTCACTGAAAAGAGCCCTCCGCGCATTGATTGCGGAGGGCTCTTTTGTTCAAAACATTTTTTCAATATCATTTCGGTCGTAGTACTGCTTTCTGTCACAGAAGCGGCAGTTGACCTCAAGGCGCGCGGGCTTCCCTTCCCTGACCTGCTCGTCCACAAGTCCCATCAGCTCGTTCCTCCCGAGCGTGATCAGTGCCTTGGTGGTACGCTCGCGACTGCAATTGCATCGGTATGCCACGTCAAGCTCGTCGAACACGTCAAACGGAATATCCCGCAGAGCGATCCTTGCGATCTCCTCGTTGCTCATACCCGCGTCAAACAGTCGCGAGACATTGGCAATATCGCTTGCGTTCCGCTCGATCAGGTCTACCGTCGCGTTGTCGGCAAACGGAAGAAGCTGAACGATCACACCACCCGCCGCACGGCAGGTGCAGTCGGTGTCCACAAGCACGCCGAGTGAACAGACTGTAGGAACCTGCTCACTATGAGCATAATAGGACGCAATATCCTCGGCGATCTCGCCGCTGACCAAGGGTACGGACCCATTATATGGCTCGCCGTCTCCCAGATCGCGAATGATATTGAGAAGACCACGACCGACCGCTCCGCCAACGTCGAGCTTTCCGTTTGATTTGAGCGGCAGATCGACCGCCGGATTTTGAATATAGCCGCGCACGTTTCCGATATAGTCGGAGACCGCAAGAACCGTCCCCGCAGGTCCGTCTCCGTGAAGTGCGACCGTGATGGTGTCGTTTTTTTCTCCAAGCATACACCCCATCATCGAGGTGACGGTAAGAAGCCGTCCCAGCGTAGCACTTGCCGTGGGTGTGGTTTTATGCAGTCGGATCGCCTCGTTGACGATCTCGGTGGAATTGATGACGTGAATACGCGCACTTCCGTCAGCGGTCATGGCACGCAAAATGGTTGATGACATAGTTTTTTCCTTTCATTTTATGGCTCTCGCGGCAAAATACCAGCGCTCGGTGGTATCGTTCGGGGCTGTGAAGGCATAGTCCGACCACACGCCCAAAAATTCAAGCTTATTCCGCGACAACGCATTTTTGATCTCGTCCATCGTATAGCAACGCTCGGTCTGATGCTCGTCGGCACGGCGGTAGCTACCGTTCGGAAGCTCCTCGAAAAGAGACAGATCAAACTCGCAGAGCGCGGTGTCGGGATGATAGGTATTCTGCCAGCCGCAATACACGGCGGCACGCTCCTCGGTGTCTGTCCCCGCGTCCCATACCAGCTCGTCCTCGAGCACGTAGGCATTGTTGCCGTAAACGTGGCGGAACTTGTATGGCGTGTTCATATCGAACAGAAACAGCCCGTTGGGATCAAGATAGTTGTGAACGCAGGCAAAGCACGCGTCAAGGTCTCCCTCGCCGAGCAGATAGTTGAGACTGTCGAGACAACAGGTGATCGCCCCGACGGTTCCGTACAACTCAAAGCTTCGCATATCCTGCTGTAAAAACAGGATCCCCTGCCGATCGACGGCACGTCCGTACGCCTCGGAAAGCATTTCGGCACTGCCGTCCACGCCGATCATATCGTACCCGCGCGACGCAAGCTCCAGCGTCATGCTACCGGTTCCGCAGGCAAGATCAAGCACAAGCTCGGGGCGCGACGGCAAAAAGCGGTCGAAGCACCGCTCAAGGAAATCCGCCCACGCCGCGTAGTCGATCTCGGCATTGAGACGGTCATACACGCGTGCGATCGCCTGATAACCCTCACAGCCCATCAGCGTCTTGCCTCTTTTTCGAGCCGCTCCAGCACCGTCAGATATCCCGTGCGCTGACCGAACTTCAAGCATCGGTTCACGCGGCTGATGGTTGCCGTGGAAAGACCCGTCTCCTCGGCAATATCGGCGTAGATACGTCCGCTTTTCAGCATCCTTGCCGCCTGCAAGCGTCGCGACATTTCCTGCAGCTCGGACTCGGTGCAAAGATCGTAGAGAAATTCTCTGCATTCATCAGGGCTGTTCAGGGTCAAAAATCCGCGAATCAGGTATTCAAACGTAGGATCGTAGCTTCGGTTATGCATATCCGAGCCTCCTTTTGCATTTTCATGTCTTTTTCCCTTATATTGTATCATGTTTTTTGAAAAAAGTAAAGAGGCTGCGCAAATTTTTTTCTTTTTTGCGGTTTTCCTCTACGGCTTGAAAATTATTTTGGCAAATTAGAATTCTTTCTCTTGACATTTTTTGCACTTGGATGTATAATATATTAGAGCGATCGTATTCGCAAGGATAGGAGGTTATTATGATTCCCGAAAGCATTGCCTATTTAAAAAATATTATTTCCAAGGATATATTTCAGCTTCTGACCGATATGAACGCAAATATTGCAAAGTGGTCGGATTGGTCTCACATTCCCGAGCTTGTCTTCGGTATCGTCGGCATTTTGCTGGCACTTGCCATAGGACTTGCGGGATACAAGCTCATTCGTCCCACAGTTTCTCTGATCACGGCTTACGGTGGCTTGATGATTGGTGACCAACTATTCCGCGTCTTGGACGAAAGGTGGAGCTTCCTGCCCGATTGGCTTAGTTGGGTTCCCGCCATTTTGGTGGCTGTGCTCTTTGCAACGCTTGCCTTTAAGCGCGCCTCTTACGTTTGGGCGATCCTTGGCGGTGTTGGCAGCTACTGCATGCTTCTCTTCTACATCGACGACAAGATCCTCGCAATCGGTGCGGCATTCCTGGCGGCGCTGGCGATCTCCTATCTCGTTCGTACCTCTTTCGTTTTGGTAACGGGTGTTGCCGCCGGTGTTTTGACGGTCAACTTCCTCTCGGTCATCTTCCCGAAGGTCACGGCGTTTGATCTGCAGATCGACCGTCCGCTGACCCTGATCATCGCAGGCTCTGTTGCCCTTGTCTTTATCCTGACACAGTTTGCTACCAACCGTTTTCGCGGTGAGCGGCTGTGCTGAATTCAATACAAAAAAGCCAACGCACGGTTTGAAGAATTTTCAACCGTGCGTTGCTTGTTTTTTATATGCGCTTCCAGGTTCTTGGACTGAACAGGATCAGAACGGGAAGGATCTCAAGGCGTCCGACCATCATCAGGAAGGTCAGCAAAATCTTGGAAAGGAAGCTATAGCCCGCGAAGCTTGCATAGGGACCTATCGCCTCGAATCCGGGACCGATATTGGAAATACAGCTCACGATCGCCGAAAAGTTACTGTAAAAGCCATGACGGACGGTATACTCGCCCGCGTCGGATACCACCGTAACGAGCTCTCCATTGATCGGATCGAAGGAAAGCAAGAAAACACCAATGACCAAAATAAAGAAATACAGCGTGATGAAGGCAAAGACATCGTTGATGGTCTTTTGCTCCAGACTCTTGCCCTCAAATTTTGCCTTGGGAATATATCGGGGATTGATCAGCTTGCGAACGTTGATATACGTTCCCTTTGCCGCCATAACGATACGCGAGACCTTCATGCCACCCGCCGTTGATCCCGCCATGCCGCCCACAAACGTAATAACCGTTAGTGTAGTGGTTGCAAGTACAGGCCAAACCTGATAATCGGTGGTGGAAAAGCCCGCAGTTGTCAGCAAGGATGCCACCTGAAAATAGGAATGTCGGAAGGCCTCCTCGGTGGTGTAGGTCTGCGGAAACGCATCTATCCTGCCAACTAAGCTGATGAATACAAGCGTGATCGCCGTTCCGACGATCAAAAGATAGGTCTTGATCTCCTCACTTTTAAAAATTTCGCGCGCTTTTCCGATCAGGATAAGATAGTAGAGCGCAAAATTACACCCAAATAAGAGCAAAAAGGTTGCCATAACATACTGGGAAAAGGGGTTGAAAAGCTCCATGCTTCCGGGAATAAAACCAAATCCACCCGTTCCCGCACACCCAAAGGCGGTAAGCAGGCTGAAGAAGAATTGATCGTTTTCGTATCCCGCGATCGGCTTGTCAAGCATCAGGACAGCGACCTCAAGAACCGTCAGTCCCAGATAGATCAGATAGAGGATCCGCGTGGTGACCTTCATTTTGGAAACGATCTTACCAACCTGCGGTCCAGGGCTTTCCGCGCGAAGCAGGTGCATGGAAGACCCCTCGTTGCTTTCCGGAATAAAGATCAGCACGAATACAAGAATTCCCATACCTCCGATCCAATGCGAAAAGCTTCTCCAGAAAAGGATCGAATGGGAGATCGCCGTGATATCGTTGATCACGCTGGCGCCCGTGGTGGTAAAGCCCGACATAATCTCAAAGCAAGCATCGACATAGTTGGGAATGTCCCCGCCGATCACGAATGGGATCGCGCCAAAGAGCGTCATCACGATCCATACGAGCGCCGTCAGGGCAAAGCCCTCCTTTTGATAGAACTGTTCCCTTTTTGGCTTTTGAAGCTGCAGGGCGATCCCGCCCGCGAGGAGCAACAGGATCGGCACGGTAAAGGCGAGCTTGTGCCGCAGATCCTCGCCATACACAAAGCTGACGGTAAGCGGCGCGAGCATCAGGATCCCCTCGAGGATCATGATCTTGCCGAGAATTTTTCCTAATTTTCGATAATTCATAATATTCCCTGCCGCCTTACTCGAAAATATCCATCAGGTCGTCAAAGTTTTTGTGCGTCGTCACCACGATGACATTATCGCCTCGCTGAATACACGCGTTTCCGTCGGGAATGATGACCGTGTTTTCGCGAATGATGCAGGCGACAAGGCAGTTCTCCTTGAGCTTCAGCTCACGGAGGGGCTTATTGTAAATGCGATCCTGACGCTTGGCAACGAACTCCAACGCCTCCACGCGGCTGTTGACCAGACGGTAAAGCGTCAGCACGTTGCTTCCGCGCTTGTTTGCGATGGCGCGGATATAGCTGACGATACTGTCAGCCACAATGTTCTTAGG
>JAZRIE010000123.1:0-8287 GCA_045645105.1 Eubacteriales bacterium
GGGGATAATGAAAATGGAAACTTACCGAATTGCGTTTATCGGACACCGTGAAATTGACGAAAAGCACCGTCTTGAAGCACCGCTCGATAAGATCATCAAAGAAGCCCTGTGCGAAAAGGAATTTGTGGAGCTTTTGGTTGGTTGGGTCGGCGATTTTGATATTCTGGCATCGGTCAGCGCAAAAATGGTGCAAAGAGCCAAGGGGAAACAAAACAGCCGCCTTGTGCTGATCATGCCCTACCACACGCAGAACGATGATTTTTACGAAAGATTTTACGACGAGGTACGGTATACCATAGACTGGAGACCAACCCCCAAAACGGTATTCACAAAAAGGAACCGGTGGATGGTCGATCACGCCGATCTACTTGTGGCATACGTTGAACCCGACCGTAATGATGAGACAATGACCACGCTCAAATACGCCGAGAAAAAGGGCATCAAAATGATAAATCTTGCAACCTTGGACGCAAAAAACCCCGTGGATCCGTTTTGAGGATCCACGGGGTTTTTATGTATTGAGACGATTACCGTCAATCGTCCTTACCGACGACGAACACGTAATTGGTAGTTGCGCTTCCGCCGATATTGAGCATCATACCGTTTCTTGCGTTCGGCACCTGATATGCCCCCGCCTCTCCCGCAATCTGACGGTACAGGTCGAGGAACATTCTCACTCCGCTCGCGCCTACGGGGTGTCCGCATCCGATCAGACCGCCACTCGGATTGATCGGCTTCGCGCCGTCAAACGCGATCACGCCGTCCTCAACGGCAATATATTCCTTGCCGGGCTCGGTAATTCCAAACGCCGAGATCGCCGCATATTCGCTCGAGCTGAAGCAGTCGTGCGTTTCGAATACGTCGATATCGTCCACCGTCAAACCGCTTCTGCGGTAGGCATCAAGCACAGCCTGTCTCGTCCACGGCAGAACGTATTCCGAATTCTGTCCATCCGCGATCTTCTTGGAAAAGATCATGGGAGCAACTCTGTGACCGTAACCCTTGACGATCGGCTTGTCCAGCCCGTGCTTCTTGACGTAGCTTTCGGACGCCAGCACCACTACAGCCGCGCCGTCGGTGACCTGCGAGCAATCCGACACGGCAAGGCGTCCGCCAACCAAGGGATTGGTATCGGTTCCGCGCATCTTTGCCTGCTCGTAGCTCATAAACCACTTGCGCGTTTGCGCGCGGGGATTGCGCTTTGCGTTGTCATAATTCTGTGCCGCGATCTTTGCAAGCGCATTCATGAAGCGCTCTTCTTCAACGTCGTATTTCTTCAAAAGCTCATCTGCAAGACTTCCGAAAAGCTTCGGGAAGGGGAAATCGATCCCCTTGCCTTCCTCCTCGTAGTAAGCGGCTCTGCCGAGAATGTCACCGCCGACCTTGGAGTCCACGGTCTTCATCAGCTCCCAGCCAACCACTACGGCAACCTCGTAGTCACCGTTTTGGATCTTGGTAATGGCGGCATCGAGCGCGACCGAGCCAGATGCGCAGGCAGCCTCATATCTTGCCGAAGGAACACCGTAAAACGCGGGATGCACCTCGGTCAGAAGCGCGCCCAGATGTCCTTGATTGACGTACTGCTCGGCAATGAAGTTGCCCACGAAGCAGGCGACCTGATTTTCGCGGTTAAGAGCGGTCATTTCGTCATAGTCAAAGCCTGCGTTGCCAAAGCCATCCGCGATCACCTCCTTGAGGAGGGCGATCATATTTTTACCTTCTTTCGTCCAGTTGCGCTCAAAATCGGTTTGCGCACCGCCGAGTATATATACCTTATTCATGTTTCCACCTCTTATCTGAGCGATCTGAAATAGCTTCTGTAATCGTATTTGGACGGCTCGACCTTCGCGAACAGTGCGTCAACATCTACACTCTTCAGCACGGTCTTGCCAAGACGCTCAACCACCAATGCTTTGACGTCAGCAACGGTCGAAAGCGCGTCGATCATTGCAAGCGGCGGACACCAGTTGAAGCCCGTTGCCATCACGTCGTCGGCAGAATGAATATCGTAGGCAACCGTGTCTGCCGTCACGAGCGCGTAGACGATATAACGGAGCAGGAAATCGAGACAGATCTTTGCTTCCGCCGACCGATTGTTGATCAGCTCCGCAAAGGCGACCGCGTAGTCACCGCTTTGAAGCTTTTTCGTGATCGTGTTCACGAACGGGAACTCGTATTGCAGCTTGTCACGATAGGTACCTGTAGCAACGTCGTAGACCGTCATGCGCTTCACGCCCGACTCGGTGATCTCCATCTTGTAAAGACCGCCCTTTGCCTTTCTTCCAAGCTTACCCTCCTTGATCAGCTTTTCCGCGAATGCGGGAAGCAGGAAGGTGCTGTGCGCGTAGTCGTCGGTGTTCGCATAGAGGTTATCCACGATCGCCTTATGCACGTCAAGTCCCACGAAGTCCGCCGTGGTCAGAGGTGCCATGGCACGTCCCGTAAACGGACCCAGGATCGAGTCGATATAGTCGATACCGCCGTTATCCTTGTAGGTCTCGGCAAACTGCATCGCCTCATTGATAAACTGAAATCCTATGCGGTTACCAAGGAACGCGGGAGCGTCCTTGACCTCAACCACCGTGCGAAGCAGCTTGTCGCTCAGGTATTCCCTGATCTCCTCCAGCACTGTGAGGTTAGTATATTTTGTGGGGATCAGCTCACAAAGCGTGAGATTGTAGGGGGGGTTGAACATATGTACGCCCATATAGTTGCCGCGGCGCTTTTCGTCAAAGCACTCGGCAAGACGGGTGATCGAAAGACCCGACGAGCCCGTGCAGGCAACGGCATCCTCGCGAAGCGCACTCGCCACGCGGTTGGTAACACCGATCTTGATCTCCAGGTCCTCGGCAACGCTTTCGAATACGAGGTCCGATTCGCTCACGCATTTTTCGAGTGAGGAATAGTCCACAGGGATCATATTCTGCGCAATGCTTTCGGCGCGAACCGACTTTCCCGCCTTCAGGATCGCCGCTTTGGATTTTTCAACGTCACGGCTGACCATATACACCTTAGCGTTTCCAAATGAAGCAAAAATTCCCGCGACGTTACAGCCCATGGTTCCATTTGCTCCGATTACGGTAATAACTTGAATGTTTTTCATTTGTTTCTCCATCGTAAGTTGATTTTTTTGCTTATAGCATCATTATATATCTTTTTTCTTTAAAACACAATGTATATTCTTATCGCACACATGAGCTTTTTGCGCACTTTGATAATTCTTCGGCTCAAAAAAGCGATGTTTCAAAAACAGTACTATCGAATGCGATCCTAAAACAGATCGATAATCGACATGACCAGCCAAGTAACGGCACAGACCGCCGTGGCTGGAGAGCGTAGCGCAAAAAAGAGGCTTTTGGGAAGCATACGAAGAGAGCATCCCGGTGCATACGCCGAATCAGGATTTTCCCTCGCGTAACGGTGATAGATCTTTCGCGCCTCTCCCGCGGCAAACGCCGAAAACAGAAGAAGGACCACCAAAAGGCAGAACACGAAGATATCGTTACTGCCTGCGTTCACGTAGAACGCCGACAGGTAGGGTTGACCAAACAGGCAAAACAAATTATAAAGAAGGTGCAAGGCAAATGCCGTAAAGAACGACCGTGTGGCATAGGTCACACAAGCCAACAGCACCCCGAGAAACAGATAGGATAGGAACAGCGGCAGTGAGAAGTGAAGCATAGCAAAAAGCAGACCGCTCGCGGCGATCGCCACGCCCGCGCCAAACCGTTCGTATTCCGCGCAAAGGATCGCACGAAAAACAAGCTCCTCACAAAACGCAGGTAGGACACCGTAAGCTAAAATCGCGCATAGCGTCTGTGCGGTCGAGCCGCCTATACGCGCCACAAAGGTGCTGTACAACGTAAAGCTTCCCGTAAGGGAATCCACGCCACCCGTCAAAATCCCGCACAGAAGTCCTCCGCTGATCATGACTACCAGCATAAACAAAGCAAACCAAATCTGGCGCGGTGGCGGCAAACGCAAGCGCAGACGTGAACGGATCGCACCGCCACGCAGCTTTCCGTAAACCACGGCGGGGACAAGGAAAATGATCACCTGCATCACAATGACCACGGCATACTCGTTGCTTCGGTTGGTCAGATAGAGGTCAACCAAGCGCGAGAGCAATAGCAAAACAAAGATACAAGCCACCATAATCGCAGGTGCGTGCAATGCATACGCCTTTGGTGCTTCGACATCGCGCTCCTCCACGGCGTGCGCATCAGGATCTCGCTTGCCTTTCAAGAATGGGATCCGCGCACGCAGGGCCTGCAACAGACCGCCGCGCTTCGATTGGATCGTCGCGTCACGCTCTGCCGCACCGACGGCACAGCGCATCACGCCACGCTCGGTCACGAGGAATTGCGCAGGAACATCGTGTGGCTCACAGGGCAAGCTTTTGGCAACCATCGAAGCATAGACCGCGCCGACCGTAACTCCGCGAAAGCTTGCAAGAAACCGATCGTAGTACCCCTTGCCGTAGCCCAAGCGACTGCCGTCGGGCGAGAAGGAAAGCCCCGGAAGAATACAGAGCGTGCTCTCGTCGGTCTCGCAGAGCGGCGCGTCGGCAGGTGGTTCAAAAATTCCGTAAGCCCCCTTGACGAGTCGCGCCTCGGGCGTCAGCACAAAGAACTGCATGGTAGTGGTCTCGGTATCGCATCGGGGGAAGGCAACGGTCTTCCCAAGCCTTCGCGCCACGCGAACGAGTGGGATCAGATCGATCTCGGTGCCACACGGTGCGTACAGAAGCACCGCTCCCGCCTGCCGAAAGGCGGGCATCTCCGCGATCGCCTCTACGATCCTTTTGTCATATGACCTTTTTTCTTCGGTTGGGATCGACGCACGTCTCTCCTTGAGAAATGCGCGTAATTCCTGCTTGCTCATCTCAGTCGGCAAGCACCGCGCGGCGAATTTCGTCGGCAACGGCGGCACCCTTGAGTGCCGTTACAAGCGCAAATCCGAACTCCAACGCCACGCCAACACCCGCGGCGGTGATCACCCTGCCGTCGGTCACAACGCGTGCGCCGTCCGCAGGAAGCACAGCTCCCTTGAGCGTCTCCTCAAAGCCGGGATAGCAGATCGCGCCCTTCCCCTCGAGATATCCGCGCTTCCCAAGCACCATAGGTGCGGCGCAGATCGCCGCCAGATAGCCTCCGCTCGTATACGCCGCCTTGAGGACATCCTCCACCGTGCGGCTCTCATCCAGATTCTTCGCCCCCGGCATTCCGCCCGGAAGGATCACCATTTCGGGGTGCGCATCACGGTACATGGTATCGGGCATATCGGCTTGCACGGCAACTCCGTGCGCTCCAACGATCAAGTCGCCGCCCCCCACGCCGACCGTGGTGACCTGTACACCGGCTCTCCGAAGCAGATCGAGAGGGCTCAA
Organism: Eubacteriales bacterium; assembly: GCA_045645105.1. Classification (GTDB taxonomy): domain Bacteria; phylum Bacillota; class Clostridia; order Oscillospirales; family CAG-272; genus UMGS1865. Next base: position 5,390 of record JAZRIE010000123.1, read on the forward strand.
CGCCTCTACTTCCTCAAAGCCGTTGGCTAAAAACATATAGACCATTGCTTGATCTCCTATTGCAATTTTTTACAGGTATATTATAATCTTTTTTATTGCCTTTGTCAAGACATTATGATATAATTAATAAGAACATTATTAAGATATTTGATAAAAAAGGCTACAATAGGAGGATAGAAAATGAAACGACTTGACACCACCCAAGGACCATTGCTCAAGCAAATATTCATATTTTCAATTCCGATGATCATCACCACGCTGATGCAGCATCTGTTCGACATAGCCGACAAAGCCGTGTTGGGACAAATGGCTGACGCGACGGCTGTTGCGGCGGTTGGCGTTACGGGAACAATCACGCTGCTCATTCTCAACGGCTTTGTGGGACTTGCAACGGGAAGCGGCATCGTGCTTGCTCGTTACGTAGGGCAGAAGGACGAAAAAAAGATCAGGCAAACGATCGAGACCGCACTTCTCTCAAGTCTTTTGTTCGGTTGCTTCGTTGCCGTATTCGGCTACACCTTTGCTCCCGACCTGCTCAGACTGATCGATTGCCCCGAGGAGTGCCTTGAGGGAGCCGTTGTATATATCCGTATCTATCTTCTCTCGGCTCCTGCTGCATTGCTTTATAACTACGGCTCGGTGATCGTGCGTACGCTCGGAGACACGCGCCGTCCCTTGCTCTACATCACCATCAGCGGCGTGGCAAACGTCATCCTCAACGTTATTCTTTGTCTGATCCTTCCCCAAAAGGTTGCCGCCGTGGCAATTGCGACGTCGGTCTCCAAGATCATCAGCGCGATCCTTATGACACGTCGCATCTTCCAATTTGACGACGTGGTTCAACTCACACCTCGCAGGGTTCGTTTTCACCTTGACCCCTTCAAGCAGATCCTGCGCTTTGGAGTTCCCATTTCGATCACCAACCTGCTCCTGCCCCTCGCCAATCTTCAGGTTGCTCCCGCCATTAACTCTTACGGTGTAGATGCTGTTGCGGGCAACACCGCCGCTGCCGACCTTTTAAACATTCCTCTGGCGTTTAACACCGGCTTTTCGGCTGCAACCTCCACCTTTATGGGACAAAACATCGGCGCGCAAAAGCCCGATCGTGTCAGAAAAGCCTTTTGGTACACGTTTGTTTTTGCAGCCGCAACGGGAGGTCTCATCGGAATTCTGATGACGCTTTCGGGCGAATTTTGGGTAGGACTCATTATCGGCACCTCCTCGCAGGAAGCGATCGACTACGCGATGATCCGTATGTTTACCGTAACGGCATTTTCCTGCATTGCCGCCGCCAGCACCGTGCTGGGAAGTGCCGAGCACGCATATGGGTATCCCGTCTTTGGAACGATCAGCACGATCTTCTTTACCCTCGGCTTCCGCGTGCTTTGGATGAACGTCTTCTACCCCAAAGCCCCCACCTTTGCGATGGTCATGATATGCTTTACCATCTCGTGGACGCTGAACGCAATCTTCAAGGGCGCTACGGTGCTTGTTCTCAACAGCCGTTACCGCCGCGGAATTTATAAAAAAATTTAGTTTATCATACAGAAGAAGCCGCACCGTGGGTCGAATGACTCTCGGTGCGGCTTTTTTGAGACCTTGTCGGAAATATTGCGGAATTATTTTATGTCGTCCTTCCCACGCAAGTGCCTTGCGCGGAACTCGGTAGGACTCATGCCCGCGCATTTGTGAAATGCATTTGTAAGGTAATAGGGACTCGAGTATCCGCATTTTTCGGATATTTGCACGATACTGTAATTCTGATTGAGCAAAAGCTGCTTGGCGTACTGCAGACGGAGCTGGATCAAATACTGCGAGGGAGTCGTTCCAAGCTCCTGCCGAAACTTCCAGATCAAGCCCGAATGGCTCAGATAGACCTGCGCCGCAAGCTCATGCATATCGATCGAATCCGAAATGTTCAGTGTCATGTAGCGGATCGCCTTCTTAACCTCTTCGCTCAAAGGCTTAAAATTAACCTTTTTGGTTTTTCCAAACAAATAATTCTCGGCAAAGATATGCTCGATGACGTGCGTGATCGGCTCACGGTTGTTGACGAGCGGATACGCGCGACGGACGCTGTGAAAGATCGAAGCCGTCACGTCCGAGGGCAACGTCAGCTTGCCCGGAAGAATCGACCGACAAAACGGGTGGTCTGCCTGCGAATAGAACGAGAGATGATAATAGGTCAGGGGAGTTGTGATCGAGCGACGCATTTCGGTGTTCGCGGGAATATACGCGATCTCGTTTTTCGAGAGCGTATACGGCTTTTTCCTGCCCTCCAGCAGCACGGAGCAGGAGCCCTCCTCAACCAGCATGATCATATCATACCGAAGCTTCAGCACGGGAAACTTAAAGGCTTCTGTTTTTTCGTATAAAATGTTATTGATCAATTCTATCTGCATACTTCACCGTTTTTCTTTATCATAAATTTGCAGGAATTTTTTCCCCGAAAGACCTTGAGACAGAAGACGTTTGCGCCGTCAGCTCTGCCCCGCCGTCAAACGGATCAGGAGCTTTTTGCTGTCGGGCTGTTCCTTTGCCTCGTGCGCGGCGCGGTTCCGTCGGATCTCACCGCACTTGGTGCATCGATGCACGATCACAAAGCCCCGTCTCGCGTCCGGTTCAACGCGGATCGGCTCCATTTGTCCGCCGCATGAGTTGGCGCGGTCACCGGGATTGACGTCCACGTGCAACGCCCACAGACAGAACGGACAGTGATTGCGCGAGGAAAAGCCGAGTGGAACCACCTCTTTTCCGCAGTGCGCGCAGACAAAACCATTGTCGTTTTTGGTAAAGCGTTTTTGCTCCATAGTCATGCACCTCCACCTTCTGATCAAACCTTCTCGTCTATTTACGCGTCGAATGCAGCGGCTTTAAACTCACCCACCGCACGAGCGT
>JAZRIE010000124.1:0-7973 GCA_045645105.1 Eubacteriales bacterium
TACAAAGATACTACGTTCTGGAGGACGATCTTACCGCCCGCGCGTCGGACCACTGTCCCACGTTGATAGACTTCGTCTTAAAGTAATCTTAAACAGGTAAGGGGACAGCGTTCCGCCGTCCGCTTACCTGCTCCGTTCGCAAAATCGATCTTACCTGAAAAATTTCAATATTTGAAAGGAAAACGCTATGAAAAAGACTTATTTCAATCCCGAAGCTATGATCATCGAGATCGCTTCCGAGGACATCGTAAGAACCTCCGGCCCTCTTGACGTGGTTCAGGGTCCGGCAGACGGCTACGACGATAAAGCAGACATTGGAGATCTCTTCTGATTCCCAATAAACAAACGACGGGATCGCCTAGTGTGATTCCGTCGTTTATTTTCCGGTCTTTATTCCCTATATAAAAGCCTCCGCGCAAGTCTTCCCTATCAGAGACCTACGCGGAGCCTTTATTTTGTTTCCCTCCGATCAGAACAGCACGGTTGCGATCGAGTGCGCGGGCATGGGGACCGCGGTGGCTTCGTTGTTGTATCTCACCACTGTGGGTTGATCCTCTCCGCTCGTATTGGCAATCACCAAAATATGGGTGCCGTCCGGATTTTCAAACGCACAGGTGTGCAGCTGATCGCTGTATTTCGTGGTCGCAATACGGTGCGCACCGCGCTCCACATACTTGGAAAAATGCCCTATATAGTAATAAATGGGCGTGTATTCGAGCTTCTTTTCATCTCTGTTATACAGTACAGGCGCGTAGCATCCAATGCCCTTGTCCTCATACACCAGCTTTTCGGTGGATGCCGCCTTCCAGCTTCGGTTGTGGAAGGGTCCGCCCTCATCGTCGAGCAACAGGTTCCAATCGCAAAAGCCTGCGGTAAAGTTGTTAAAGTCGCCGCAAAGCTCCTTCGCATAATTCTCGGCAACGTCCAACGCCTTTCCGCTGATCACACCGCAGATCTCACTGCAGATCAGGGTCTTGTCAAACTTCTCATGCACGAGCCGCAAGCCTTCAAAATGATCACCCGAATACCAATGGTGTCCAACCGCCCACACGCGATCCTCCACTGCCTTTGACGTAAAGATCCGCTTGGCTCTTTCGTATACTCTCTCCTTGTTGTGGTCCCATACGATGACCTTGATGTCCGAAAGTCCCGCCTCGTCAAGCGCGGGCGCGAGATATTTCTCAATAAAATCGCGTTCGTCCTCTGCCGAGTAGTAGCAGCTCTCCCAAGGCTGAATCGCCTTCGGCTCGTTTTGCACCGAGACCGCGGAGATCACAATTCCCTCTGCCGCAAACGCCTTGATGTACTTGGTGTAGTATTTTGCCCACGTCGCCTTGTACTCCTCCTTGAGCGATCCCCCCTTAAAGGGCGTTTCGTTGGTCTTCATAAACGCGGGCGGCGACCACGGTGACGCAAAGAGCGTCAAACCCTCACCTGTATATTTTTGCGCGTCCTTGATAAACGGGATCACGTACTGCTTCTCATGCGAAATGTCGAAGCTTTCGAGTCCTTCGTCGCCTTCCTCAATATAGGTGTAATGAGCGATCGAAAAGTCGCAGGAATTGATGCAGGTTCTGCCAAAATTGTAGGCAATGCCCTTTTCCTTATCGAAATACTTCTCCATAAAATCCTTTTTCTGCTCATCGTTAAGCAGGGAGTAATTATATGCCGCAGACTCGGTAAACGCGCCGCCAAAGCCAAGGATCTCCTGATAGGAAAATTCGTCGTACACGTTGACGACGCCCCTCTCGATTCCTCTGTTGGCATTTCCATTCTCCACAATCTCCTCAACAAAATACTGCTCCGCAAGAGGTAGTGTTCTGATTATCTTCATCTTGAAGCTCCTTGGGTGTTTTTTTATTTATTATAGCACAAAATCGCTTTGATTTCAAGCAAATAGCAAAAATTTAATATATTTATACGTTTTTAGACGAGTCCTGACCATCCGTTTCGTTGGACGTCTCGCTCTTTTCAGCTTCGTCGCCTTTTTCCTTCTCGCCGTGCTCGGACTGCTGCTCCATGCGGATCTCCCAATGGATGATGAACGCCAGCAACGCGCGGATCAGAATGACTACCGCCAGAATACCAAGCTCTCCAAGGTCGCGAACCACGACGGTATTGATAATCTCCGCGCCCATCTTACATTCAAGTGCCAATGCAAGCGCGCGGCCGAGGTCAATGACCACGTTGAAGGGCTTGGGCGACCGTGCGCGGCGTGCCAGATTACAGAGTGCTCTGACAGTTCCCACAAGAATAATGAGAATACCGATCAGCTCCAAGGTGCAGATCACGATCTCGGCAAAGCCGTAGAGCGCGGTCTTATAGTTTGCAATAAACTTTGTTAAATGCATATGATCTCTCCTTTATACGTCCGTTGTGTAGTTTTTCCAGCCCGCACTGTGGTATTGCGTGCCGTCGGGCAGAATCCACTGCGCCTCGACATCGGAAAGCGACGCGACCAACGCCATGCCCTCCTCCAGAGTCATGCAAAACAGAGCCGTGGAGAGCGCGTCCGCCTTTCCTGAATGTGGTGTAAGCACTGAGACCGACACAAAGCCCTCAGACGGCATCAACGTATCGGGGTGGATAATGTGGTGGTATCGCTTACCGTCCACCAGATAGTAACGTTGGTAAGAGCCGCTCGTAACGAGTGAATGATCCGACAGTGAAAGATATGCGATATAGTCCTCGCCGTTCTCCAAGGGGTTCTCCACGCCAACCGTCCAACCCGTGCCGTCGGGCTTCCCGCCCACGGTACGCACGTTGCCGCCCACGTTGAGAACATAGCCGGAGATACCCTTTTTTTCCATCGACTGCGCCACCATTTCCACAGCATAACCCTTGGCAATCGCGCCCACGTCCAGCTTCATTTCGGGATCGGTGACAGTCACCGTGCAGGCTTCCGCGTCGATCTCCAGATTTTCAATATTGGTATGCGCGGCGGCGGCAGTCAGCTTGTCCATCGGCGGCAGTGTGGCGACTGCGGGGTTGTCCATGCCCTCCTCGCGGTAGTCGTGCCAGATCGAAAGCACGCCCCCCATCGCGATATTGACCCGCCCCCCCGTGAGAGCGTACATCTCCTTGGCATACAGCAACAGATCCACGATGCGTCGGTCGACAGTCACCGTGCGGTGTTGCCCGTTCACAAGCTCGTTGACGGTACAGAGATTTTCCATTCCATCAAAACGATGGTAAATGGTAAACAAGCGGTGGTATTCTCCAAGTGCTTCAAGGATCTCTTTCGAGATCTCGTCAAATTTCTCCTTGCTCTCCGCGTATCCCGTAACCGTTGTGACGGTGTCAAAATAATCAAAATTATGCGTAGAAAACTTTTCGAGAGGTCTTTCGCAGGACGAAAAGACGGTGCAGGAAAACAAAAGGCAAAGTGCCATCAAAAAAACGGTCGGTTTGAATTTCATGCGTTTTCTCCGTAAATGGATAAAAAATGGGAGACGGAGCCTCCCATTTTTTTAATCAGGTTTGTAAATTAGCCGAGCTTAGCGGCAGCCTTTGTAAAGCCGTTCACCAGAATGGTGCAGCCTGCAGCCTTCACCGCGTCAGTACCGTAATTATCGTTTGCACAAAGTGCTACGATCTCGGAAACGGTCTTGCCAACGCAAAGGGTGTTAAATGCGTCAGCCTGCTCGAACCACTCCTTAGCGGCGTTTCCGTAAGCAACCATGTTATAGTTTGCTCCCAGCTCACGCTTGGTGGAAACAGCCTTGGTCGTGTCAAAGGTGGAAGCACCGGACTTGTCAAAGGTAAACTTTACCTGTACGCAGTCGGAAGCAGCGACCTGAACCTTACCCTCAGCATCGATTGCTGCGGCAAATACCGTGGTCTCAACCTGGTTGGTTCCTGCCTTCTCGTCGGTTGCATCCGTTGTCTTCTGCTCGGTGTGAAGCCCAAGCTTAACGGTAGAAGATGCGGTAGCAGCAGAATCTGCAAGATTTGCAAATGCCTTTTCGATCGCGCCAACGAACTCGTTGACCATGATGGTGCAACCAGCGGCGATAACGGCATCCGTACCCTTCTTGGTATCAGCAACTACGAGAGCCTTGATCTCGTCAAGGGTCTTGCCAACTACAACGGTCTCGAAGGCATCAGCCTGCTCGTACCATTCCTTGACAGCGTTGCCATAAGCAACCATGTTATAGTCCTTGCCCTGCTCGTACTTGGTCTTGAAGGCGGTGTTTGCAACAGCCTTACCTTCGGCAGTATACGACACCTTGTTGTCCATTGTATCGAGCTGGCATGCAACGACCTTACCGTCGGCATCTACTGTGATCACGGCAGCGGTAACGGTAGCCGTACCCTGTCCGTCTTTTTCCCCTGCAGAGGTTGCCTTGGTTACAGTGTAAACACCAAGTCCCATCTTCAGGGTTGGTTCCTCCTTCTTACAACCGGCAAGGGCTGCAACCGAGAGGATGGTCAGAACGCTGAGAAGAATGCAAATTAGCTTTTTCATGAGTGTTCTCCTTTGTTGTTATTTTTTTGCGTGCTCAAAAGCAAAACACACGCCAAAGACATTTTACCATATCCATGTTTATTTGTCAACATCTTTTTTGCGGTTTTTCTATCTTTTTACTAAAATTTTGAAATTTTTACGTGTTTTACGGCAAGTGCGCCGCAAATTCCAATGAATACCCCCGAAAGAGTTCCCGTAATTGCCAAAACGATCAGGTAATACCCAAGCTCGGCAGTTCCCAAAAGCAGCATTGCCATGAGGATCTGACCGACGTTGTGAAGCACGCCGCCCGCCACACTGACACCTACCATAGATAGGAAATCGAGCTTTTTCAAGAGCGTCATGACTGCAAGCGACAGCACAGCACCGGCGATACTGTAGGAAAAGGTCATCGGATTTCCGAACAAAAGTGACACCGCCACGATCCGCACGAACGAAACCGCCGCGGCATCCTTCAGCCCCATGCGGTAAAGTACGAAGATGATCGCGATGTTCGGCAGTCCCAATTTAATGCCGGGGACTGCCGTAAACAATGGCGGAAGCAGCAGCTCCACGTAGGCAAATACCATGGCAACGGCGGTGCAAAGCCCCAACACGGCAACTCTCTGACTGTTTCTTTTCATACAGCCTCCTATACCACAATGTCAGGTCCATTCTTTTCCGTGGTCGCACGAACGATAATAACCACACGGTGCGGAAGGCAAACGATGCTCTCGCCTTCTCGCCGGATCGGCTTGTGATCGGCACAGATCCCATCGGGGCAGGTGGCGCTCTCCATGAACGCCTTTCCTTCCCTGATCACGAGGAGGTTCAGCTCCTCGCCGCCTTCCCCCGTGCGGATCTCCACGGTTCGATCCTCCGACAACGCGTAAGTGCCAAAGACTTTTCCGTCGATCTCAACCACAACGGTATCTCCCTCGCCTCGCAAAAGGTAGAACGCAAGCCCCGCCAGAATGAGAAGCACAAGCAGCGCCGCGGTAAAGATCACGTCATTTCTGCGCTTACGCCCCTCTGCCTTGGGTGCTCCGACTTCACTTTTTTGGTTCATATGAACGATCAATCCTTGCTCTCTTCGATAATATCACGGGGATCTACACCCTCGGGAATATCGGGGAAGACCACCTGCTGCATAGCACCCGTGGGGCAAACGTCGTCACACGCACCGCAGCCCGTACATTTAGAATAATCAATTTTCGCGAGATTATTCACAACGGTCACAGCACCGTTGGGACATACCTTCTCGCACTTCTTGCAACCAATGCAGGCGTTCTTGCAGACCTTGCGCGCGTCGCCGCCCTTATCGGTGTTGCTGCAAACGACTACCGCCTCGGTCTCCTGCGGAACCATCGAAATGACGTGCTTGGGACAGATCGTCTCACAGAGTCCGCATCCGAGACAACGCGTGGTATCAATGTGTGCGACCCCGTCCTTCAGACAGATCGCATCTGCGGGACAAGACGCGGCACAGTCGCCAAGTCCAATACAGCCAAAGCGGCAAGCATCGGGACCTGCGTACAGCATTGCGGCTGCCTTACAAGTGGAAATACCTTCGTATGCGGCCTTTTTGCCGGTCGCGTCGCAGTTTCCGTTACAATGCACGAAGGCGACCATATCGGCAGGAGCCTCGACCTCAATGCCAAGCACCTCGCCAAGCTCACGCGCAGTCGTCTCAGCACCCGGCACACAAAGATTCGGCTTTGCCGTACCTTCGGCAACGGCGGCGGCGTAGTCGTCACAGCCCTTGTAGCCACAAGCACCGCAGTTGACGCCCGGCAAGCAGGCGCGTACTGCCTTGAAGGTCTCGTCCTCCGGCACCGCAAAGAATTTGGAGATCACGGCGAGCAAAATGCCCAACAGGAGCGCAACGCCCCCGACCACACCAAACGCGATCAAAATATCCATAACGTTAATCATGCTCGTACCTCCTTACGCAAAGAGCGCGTCAACGATACCCGCAAAGCCCATGAAGGCAAGCGAGATAAAGGATGCGGCGATCAGCGTTGCGGCAAGTCCGCGGAAGGGGCGCGGGATGTTGGTCTCGTCAATGCGCGAGCGCAGACCCGAGAACAGCACCATGGCAAGCAGGAAGCCAAGTCCTACGCCAAGCGAGCTGACCATAGACTCAAGGAAGTTGTAGCCGTCGGTGATATTGTTGATCGCAACACCGAGAACGGCACAGTTGGTGGTGATCAGCGGCAGGTACACGCCCAGGCCCTTGTGGAGCGCGGGAGAAAACTTCTTAAGCAAAAGCTCCAGCACCTGCACGAGAGACGCGATGACCAGAATAAACACGATGGTCTGCATATAGCCGAGGCCAACCTTATCCAGAAGCAGGTATTGGATCGGCCAGGTCACAGCCGTTGCGAGAAGCATGACGGCGGTAACGGCAATTCCCATGCCCGTAGCCTGATCCAGCTTTTTGGAAACACCCAGGAAGGGGCAGATTCCAAGGAAGCGGGATACAACGTAGTTATTCACCAGCACGGACGAAAGAAGGATGACAATTAAAGACTTAAAAAGATCCATTACTGTACGTCTCCTTTCTCGGTTTCAGTCGTTTCAGACAGCTCAGTGCAAGCCGTATGACAGCTTCCTGCATTGGGGCAGCCCGCGCAGGAGAAGCTCTTTTTGAGAGGTGCTTTTCCGCTTGTGATCACAAAGACCAAAGCGATCAGACATCCGTAAACCAGCATACCGCCGGGGGCCTTTACCAGAACCTCGATCTTATAAGACTCCAGGAAGGGAATGGCAACACCCGCAAAGGATGCCGCACCAAAGACCTCACGAATAGTAGCCATCGCAACGAGCGCCAGCGTAAAGCCAAGTCCCATCCCGATGCCGTCAAGCGCGGATCTGCCAACCGTGTTTTTGCCAGCAAACATCTCGGCGCGACCGAGAATGATACAGTTTACGGTGATCAGCGGCAGGTAAACGCCAAGCATATCGTAAAGCGCGGGGAAATACGCCTGCACGATCATCTGTACAATGGTCACAAATCCCGCAATCACAACAATGTAGCAAGGAATACGCACGCTGTCGGGAATGACCTTACGAAGCAAGGAGATCAAAATATTAGAGCAAAGCAAAACCGCAAGTGCGGCAATGCCCATACCGAATGCGCCCGTCACGTTGGTGGTGGTAGCAAGCGTGGGACACGTGCCGAGGATCAGCACGAAAACGGGATTTTCCTTCAGAATTCCCTTGAGAAGAACAGACAGATTATTATTTTTCATCAGTTGCTTCCCCCTTCCATAATCTTGACCGACGCAAAGGCGACTTCAATTGCCTCAAGATAGCCCTTGGTGGTCATCGTAGCACCCGAGATCGCATCCACGGTCTTATAATCCGACTCGGTCTTGCCGTCGAACTGACCGTAGAACTTCTCGTCAGCGCAAACGTCACCGATACCCTTGGACTCGGCTTGCGAAACGGTGAGCGTATCAATGATCTTACCTGCGGCAGTCATGGACACGCGAACAACGATATACTCGCCCGATGCGGGATG